>CADAIF010000022.1 GCA_902787905.1 uncultured Lachnospiraceae bacterium | reverse complement strand
CGATGAGCCGCGCCAGCGCGGCGAGCTCCGGATCGTGCATTCCGTCCGCGAACAGAGTGTAGCCCAGCATGCAGTCATAGGTGCACAGGGCCGTGTGCAGCGGGTTCAGGCACACCGTGACCTTCATTCTTTCGGATTTGTTCACCGTCTCCCGGTCCGCCATGTAGACACCGGCCTTCTCCAGCGCGGGCCTCCCGTTGGGGAAGCTGTCCTCCACAACGAGATACTGCGGCTCCTCCGCGTTGACGAAGGGTGCGATGAAGGTCTTCTTCGCCGTGATCACCGGCTGCATGTCCTTAACGCCCAGGGCCTCAAGATCTTCCGCGATTTCCCCGGCCGGTCTCGGCGTGATCTTGTCGATCATCGTCCAGGGGAAGGCGACGCGGGCTTCATCGCGCACATAGCTTAAAAACTCTTCCGGCACGTATCCGCGCTCCTTCCATCCCTCCGCGATTTCCAGCACCGCCCCTCTTAAGCGCTCGCCGTTGCGGGAGCAGTTATCCATGGAGACCAGGGCCAGCGGTGCTGCGCCTGCCTCATAGCGTTCCTTCAGCATGGCTGTGACAACCGCCATGGCGCCTGTGGCTTTTTCAGGACCGTTCTCAACATCCTTCAGTGTGTACTCAAACCAGCTGCCGTCCGCCTTCTTAAGGGCATAGCCCTTCTCGGTGATGGTGAAGGAAACCATCTGCAGGCTGGGGCTCCTGAAGACCTCCTTCAGACGCTGCCACTGGTCAGCTTCGTCAGCCTTTGCCTTAATGGCCTCGGACATGGAACCCAGGACTTTGCGGTCCACGCTGCCGTCTCCGTGCAGGATCACGGACAGGCCCAGATTGTCGTAAGGCCTGTAGATCTTGTCGACCACATCAAAATCAAAGGATTCCACGCAGGTGATGCCCCTGTCCATCAGTCCCTCAGACAGCAGTGTATCAGCAATGCCGCCAAGGAAAATACGGAAGATGTTGCCGATACCGAAGTGGGCCCAGACCGGTGCTTCCTTCGCTGCAGCTGCCGCCGCCTCGGCATCATAGGACGGAATGGCGATCCCCGCCTTCTTCCAGCTTTCAGTGTCTTTCAGACCTTCAAATGTCAGTTTCATGTTGACTCCCCTTTCGCAACTTTTTTATAGATAGTGGATCTTTTCCCTGACCTCGTCAAGGGATCCGGCTCTCCCGCAGGCCGCCAGCGCGCACAGCGCCGCCCCGCAGGCTGCTTCCTCTTCAAATACCGGGATCTGCATTTTCATACCGAAGATATCCTCCGCCATTTTTACCATGAGCGGGTTTTTGCGGATACCATTGCCCGACCCCACCAGCTTCCCGGCCCTGCGGCCCGTCAGATGGCAGCAGACCTCATAGCCTTCGGCCAGCTCTTCGATAATACCCCGGATCAGGCCCAGGGTAAAGGCCCCCGGCCTGAAGTTCTCTTCGCTGATCCCCCGGATACTGCCCCGGGCCTCCGGGTCGTCCCTGGTTCCCATGAAGGTGGTGCATACCTTCCAGGCTGCGTCCGGCCCGTAATCCTTCAGGAAGGCTTCCGCCTGGGTCCTCATCAGGTCATAACAGGCTTTTTCGCTGCCCGTCAGCTCCCGGTAAAACTTCTCCAGCATGGCATAGGCCCTGCCGCCGCAGAGACCGGAGCCGGCGATCAGATACATGCCCTCGGTGAAGGGCCGGATCTCCACGCTGCCCTCACAGGGCACATAAGCATCCGTGATCACGGAAATCTGGCTGCCCGTACCCACATTTAAAAGGACGGTATCCCGCACATCACGGACGGTGGCCAGAACGCTGGCCTGATTATCCCCCAGAGAACACATGACCGGCACACCCGCGGGCGTCGTTCCGATTACTTCAGGGCTTTTTACCACTGCCGGCAAAAGAGAGGTATCCACCCCGGCCTCTGCCAGCTTTTCTTTATAGAAAGCGCCTTTTTCCAGGTCAAAGCATCCCCAGCTGGCGGCCATATCCGTGTAAAGGACCGGTGTCGTAAGCCCGCAAAGACGCATGGCGGCGTAATCACTGATGGTGGTCATGCCTGCGGCCGATTCGGGGATCTGCCCGGTCATCTGCAGATAATAGTGGGTGGTCAGGCCGTAGCCCGGTGCCGAAGCGCCTGCCCTTTCCTTTAAGATGTCTGCCGCGCTCCTGCCGTCCTTAAGGGGCTGACCGCCGCATCCGTCCTGCCAGGTATACAGAGGACTGACGGCCCTGCCCGATGCATCCGTATAAAGGACACCGTGCATCTGTCCGGTCAGGCCGATACAGGCCGGCTGACCGTGCTTTAAGATCATTTCCTCCGTCACCTGAAGGAGCAGGTCCATGATCCTTTCCGGGTCCTGGATCCTGTGAAACGGCGCGGCGGCTGCAATAAAGGATGCATGATTGACCGTTCTGGCATCTTTAAGCTTTCCGGTCTCCCCATCCATCAGGATGATGCTGAGGGATGTGGTGCCGATATCGATACCCATTGTATTCATAGTAGCTGCCTCCCTGTATCATATCCATTCAGTTCCCCTTCATTCTATCACAATAATGGAATCCTTGTAATAGTATATTGCGCCGCCCCCTTTCCGAATGCTATAATTATATAGGTTTCCCTGCGGCATTCTGTCATGGGGAGATCAAATAATTGACGTAATGGAGCGTAAGATCATGCATAAAGAAAACCGCACCCGCAAGCTGGTGCTCACTGCCATCCTGGCCGCTGTTTCGGTGGCCGGTTCCACCTTTTCCTTTCCCGTTTTGGGATCCAAATGCGCGCCGGTCCAGCACATGGTCAATATCCTGTGCGCGGTTCTGGTAGGCCCCTTCTGGGGAACTCTGGCGGCCCTGATCGCCAGTATCATCCGCAACCTTTTGGGGCTGGGATCGCCCCTGGCCTTCCCGGGCAGTATGTGCGGCGCCCTGATCGCAGGCCTTCTGTACAAATACACAGGAAAACTCCCGGCAGCCTACGCCGGCGAGATCTTCGGCACCGGTATCGTCGGCGGCATGCTGTCCTACCCCATCGCCCGTCTGGTCATGGGAAATGGCCAGGCCGCGCTCTTTACCTTTGTCGTTCCCTTCCTGATCAGTACGGTGGCCGGCACCATCCTGGGGGCTGTCATCACCATGTCCCTGCACCGGACCGGTTATCTCTCCAAAGTGCAGGATGAGCTTTAGGCCGCGCTGACCTTTTAAAAGGAGTCTCTATGAGTGATATTTCCGAAAAAGTCCTGCAGGCCGCATCTTCGGCCCTGACCTGCTTTAAAGACCGGCGCCTGCTTATTCACTGCATCACCAACTATGTCACGGTCAATGACTGTGCCAACGCCCTGCTGGCGGCAGGCCCTTCCCCTGTCATGTCCCATGACCCGGGGGAGGCAGCCCTTGTCACTGCCTCAGCGGATGCCCTGGTCCTCAACCTGGGGGCTACCGAATACCTGACCGCCATGGAAGCCTCCGCAAGGGCTGCGGCCGAATCAGGCATCCCCATGATCCTGGACCCTGTAGGCTCGGCAGGCAACCCCTTCCGCAGGGAGATGGCCGGCAGACTGATGTCTCTTTGTAAGCCCGCGGTGATCCGGGGCAACGCGGCGGAACTTCTGTCCCTGGCCCGTGACAGATCCATCGGCCGCGGCGTGGACGACAGTAGTGAAAACGCTGCTCAGAGAACCGGTATCGATGAGGATCCGGAGCTGATGGCCTTCGCCCGTCAGTCAGGCTGCATCCTGTGTGCCAGCGGCCGCACCGACAGGATCACTGACGGCCGGACGCTCTTATTCCTGGAAAACGGCTGCGCCATGATGGGCCGCGTCACCGGCACCGGCTGCATGCTTTCAGCCCTGACAGGAGCCTTTATGGCTGCCGGAAATACAAAAAAAGAAAGCATGCCTGAACCGCAGCCGCCGCTTTTCTTCGCGGCAGCAGCCGCAGCCTTTATGGGCATTGCCGGGGAAATGGCCCTGGAGAGGACCTTAAAATGCGGCGGCGGTACAGGAAGCTTCCATATTGCCCTGATCGACAGTCTCTTTCTGATATCGGAAGAAGATTTGATGGAGAGGATCAGAGTAAGGTCATGAAGGCCTGTAATGAAAAGACATGAAGAACGCCCCGGCAGGCCGGGGCGTTCTTTTCATTTTACTGTTTACTGATTAAGCTCCGTAGTCAAACATGATTACATCAGATGGTTCTGAATAAACTGAGGCGCCGGAAGGACCGGTGATCTTACAGCGATATTTCCAGTGATCATTATTGCAGACATATTCAGATTCGCCTGTCTCTTCATCATAAATTTCATCCATATCCGGATAGATCTCATAATCCGGATCTTCACCATCGAGGAGGTCTGTCCACTCATCTCCATAGCTCTGATACTGCCACTGATAGGTCAGGTCTGTGCCTTCGGCCTCTACATGGGCTATGTAATGATTATAGTCGTCCGGATCCTGCCAGAGCCATGTCTGTACCGTGATGACCGGCAGATCCCCGGAAAGAACAGTCAGAAGCCCCGGCTCTGTGATCAGCTGACCGCCGGCATTACTGACGATACATCTGTACTCATAGCCATTCCGGCTCATGGTCGCAGGCACCTGAAGCGTCGCCGTCTGATTACCCGGTGCAGTCGCCTTGTTCCAGCTGCCGCCCGGTTTTCTGTACTGCCGCTGATAAGTGAGGCCATTGCCGTCCGCTTCCACCGTAAAGATGGCTGTCTCACCTTCATAGACCTGAGCGTCCTCCGGACCGGACATAAGGGTGGGTTCCGCAGGAATGACTGTCAGCGTCGCCGCATTGGAATTGACGGTGCCTGAGATGTTTTTCACGACGCATCTGTACTGATAGCCGTTACGGTTATATGTCGCAGGCACAGACAGGGTCGCTGTCTTATTGCCGGAAGCTGACGCATCCGACCAGCTGCCGCTGCTGCTCGTCCTGTACTGCCATTGATAGGTCAGGTACTTGCCCTGTACCGTCACTGTGAATTTCGCTGTGCTGTTCTCATTGGCCTGAGTGGAGACCGGCTGCTTTGTAATGACCGGTTTGGCCACGGCTTCTTCCACCGTCAGCGTCACAGCTTTAGACCAGGCAGTTCCCACAGAATTCTTTACAACACAGCGATACTGATAACCGCTGCGGCCCAGAGTGGCCGGAACAGACAGGGCTGCTGTCGTATTGCCGGCGGCTGTGGCCTTCGTCCAGCTGCCACTGCTGCTCGTCCTGTACTGCCACTGATATGTCAGGCCGCTGCCGCTGGCCGTGACACTGAATCTGGCGGTATCACCGACAATAGCAAGGACATCCTTCGGCTGCGTCGTGATGGCCGGCTTCGCCGCATTGACGGTCAGGGTGACCGCCTTGGAATTGACGGTTCCGCCTCCGTTTTTAACGACACATCTGTACTGGTAACCATTCCGGGCAAGTGTGGCGGGTACGGACAGTGTGGCTGTCTTATTCCCTGCTGCTGACGCATTCGACCAGCTGCCGCTGCTGCTCGTCCTGTACTGCCACTGGTAGGTCAGCGCCGAGCCGCTGGCCGTGACACTGAATTTGGCTGTACCGCCCTCGGTCAATGTGGCAGCGGCAGGCTGTTTGGTAATAACAGGCCTGGCCGGTTTGACCGTCAGGGTGACGACATTTGAGAAAACGGCACTGCTGGTGTCATTCTTGATCCGGCAGCGGTACTGATAGCCGTTCATATCATAACCGACCACTTTTACGGTCATGCCGTCTGTCGCCGCGCCATAATCCACACACTGCTGCCAGCTGCCGCTGCTGCTCGTTCTGTACTGCCACTGATACTTCAGCCGGTCGCCATTTGCCGTTACATTAAAATCTACGTCTTCGCCTTCATTTACTGTGACACTGGCAGGCTGGCTCACAATAGACGGCGGCGTCAGACTGACGGTCAGCACACCGTTATCGGAATAAGCAGTCCCGAAATCATTCCATACTTTACAGTAGTATTCGATCTTGTTCCGTCCCCATGTGGCGGGAACTTCCAGGATCCTGGTCTTATTCCCGGGAACGGTCGCTTCTCTCCATTCATAATAGTTGGTTGTTTTATAAAGCCAGTACCACTGATATTGCAGGTTGCTGCCGGTTGCAGTCACAGCGAAATAAGCCGTATTGCCAAGCGGAGCCGTGACATTCTGCGGCTGTTTAGTGATAGTCGGCGGCATGCCTGCGTCCAGAAGGACGTCTGTCTCAGCAGCTGACGTCTCCGAAGCCTCGGGAGCCGCGGCTTTTACTCTGAGCCCGCCTGGGATCAGGCAGAGCGTCATGATCAGAATCAATAAAATGCCAGTTCTTTTTCTCATAACATTATACCCCCTTTAAGACAATATTCTAAAAACAATCGTGAAAATACGTCATTGTCCATCTTTATTATAGACGCAAGGGGATAAAACTGTCTATCACTCTTTTGTATGATTTTCTGGCACAGGGCGGCTTATCTGATCTTGACCTTTTCCCGGTCATAGGTCATCAGTCCGTTGCATTCATCCTCAATATCAGAGACCTGAGTATAAACAGCCGCGGCCAGGCCTTCCTTCTCCAGATCCCTGATCCGCTCAGCCGTTTTCCTGAATCTGACCCGAAGCTGGGTCTCATCCTCCATCATGCCGTAGCCGTAGACCTCCTCATTCCAGCTGTGTCCCTTAAAGGGGAGGCTGTAGCCGCCATACTCCGTCAGGGCGAAGACCCTGTGATCATCCGGAACCACTTCCAGCTTACGGAAATAATTATGGACACTTCGGACATCTCCGGCCCCCTGGTCGAACCAGCCGCTGGCCGCGTCGATCAGACGGGTGGGATCCAGGCCGCGGACCATGGCAGCGTTCTCCACGGATTCGAACTGGCCCCAGCCTTCATTAAAAAGCACCCACAGGACAATACAGGGATGGTCATAAAGGGCATGGATCGCTGCCTTCGTCTCCCGGATCCACTGCCGCCGGCCCCGCGCGTCCTGACGTCCGGTCCGCACAAAGTCCAGGGCGGAGGTATCCCCGTGTTTCGCGAAAAGCTCCGGCGATAAGGTGGGCAGATAGCACAGTCGGTTCAGGTCATAATCCCGGCCGCCGTTCACCATATCCTGCCAGACGAACATGCCCAGCATGTCACAGTAGTAATAAAAGCGCTCAGCCTCCAGCTTGCAATGCTTGCGGATCATATTAAAGCCCAGCTTTTTCATCTGACTGATATCAAAAAGCAGCGCTTCATCCGAGGGCGGCGTCATCAGTGACTCCGGCCAGTAGCCCTGGTCCAGGACACCGTTCATAAAACAAGGCTGCCTGTTCAGGCTGAAACGGAGCGTTCCCATCTCATCCTTCATGACCCCGACCGTCCTCAGGGCACTGTAGCTGTAAAGGCTGTCCTCTCCCGCTTCGATGCGGACAGGGTAAAGCCAGGGCGTCCGGGGCGTCCACTTTTTTCCCTTCGGCGCCCACAGACGAAGCCTGAGCGGCGCGCCCGACTGACCGTCATAGTTTCTGGCGCTTTTCCTGAGTACCTCCCCTTCACCGTGCAGGACCGATGCATCCTCAGGAATGAAGCGTTCATCACCGTCAAGGACGGGGGCTTCTCCGCAAAGGACCGGCTGATAAAGGAAAGCGCGTACACGCGTCGCCTGGGGGCCGTCCATAAAGACCTGCAGCTCCAGCGCATTGCCCCTGGGATCCGGCGTGATCTTCACATATTTCACAAAGGTTTTCGGCACCCTTTCCATCCACACGGTCTGCCAGATACCGCTCTGTGCTGTATAGAACATACCGCCCCGGGCCAGCTTCTGTTTGCCGCGGGAAAAACAGGCCTTTTCGGAATAATCGGTAACATTAAGCTCCAGAATGTTTTCACCCGGCCGGACATGACCGGTCATTTCCAGTGTGAAGGGCAGGTAACCGCCGCTGTGACGGCCGATCTCCTCCCCGTTCAGGTAGATGATACACCTCTGGTCCACGGCCCCGAAATGCAGGAGCAGACGTCCCGAGAGATCATCCTCTGAAACCGTGATCCTGCGGCGGTACCACAGATGCTCACCGGGCATCAGCTGGCGGTCAACCCCCGACAGGGGTGCCTCCGGTGAAAAAGGCACCAGGATCCGGCCATCAAAACGGGCCGGGCGCATCGTACTGCTCATGATGGCATACTCCCACCAGCCATTTAAAATCTGCCAGGAGGCAGAAGGCCCCTTACGGACCATCTGGGGTCTGGGATAAGCGGCAAAGGGGGTATAATCCTCCGAGGCCGCTGCCGCCGCCTTTACGTCCCGGCCGAAACGGCTTGTCATGGTCACACCCTTCCGCCGGCTGCCGGCCTTCCTTGGCAGGGCGGTCTTCATACGGTCAAGCTGCAGCATAGCTGTCCCTCCTTATGTTAAAAACACCTGGTCATAATAATCACAGTACTGCTGAACGGTATCCGCAGTCCAGGGAGTTCCCCTGGAAAAATGAATGTGGAGCTTCGCAAAAACCGACGCCAGACGGTCATGACCTTTCAGGTCCGGTGAAGCTTCACTGACCTCCCGGATGATCCGGAAAATACGGTCCGTAATGGCCATATTCCGGTCCACCACCTGCTTCAGCTGGACCCCGGTAAAATGGCCTTCATGGGCAGCGATATAAAAAGCGTAATCCATGCCGGTCAGACGCTTCTTTGTGGCAATATCCTCCATCACATTAAAGGCGTAAGGCACCTTGGCGGACTGCATGGTGCCGCCGAAGACCAGCGTATCTCCCAGATAGCACACCCTGTCCGGGGTAATGATGATCTTATGGCAGGGCGTGTGGCCCGGCGCGTCGATCAGACGGAAGTTGATCCCCGCCACCGTAACCGTGCTGAGATTTCCCAGGTCTGTCATGCAGGTCTGAAGCCGTTCCATGGCCTGCACCATGTCCAGGATATCACTGTAATGCCTTTCCTGATGCGGCAGGAGCTCCCTGTAGACCGGCAGTCCTTCCGTCACTTCAGACATCGGTCCGTAAAAACGGCCGGAAGAGTCCCCAAAAAAGGCATAGTCACCGCAGATGTGGTCGATATGGATATGACTGTGGATGACTGCCCTCACCCGGATTCCGGACTCCCGGCAGTAACGGGCGATCCTTTCACCATTTTGCCGGTAGCCGCTGTCCAGCAGGATGATCTCCCGGCTGCTGATCTCATAAAAGGGGACGGAAAGCCCCGGAAAATCGAAATATCCGGTCTTTTCCTTAATATGTACGATATTCATTCTTCCTGTATATTGTCTTCCTTTTTCGTATGGATCATTTCATCGATGCATAAAAGCAGGGCCCTGGCCCCGTCCGGGAAAGAGAGAACCTCTGCCGGCGGCAGATGAACGAAACCGCACAGGGGCGGGCCGCTGCCAAAGCGCCTTAACAGGTGATAAAAGAGGTCGTTGCAGACAAAAGCGCCCGCGGAGGTGGAAACATAAGCCCGGATCCCGGCCGCATTCAGCCGGTCGGACATGGCGTCCACCGGCAGGGGCGAGATGATAAAGTCAGGTCCCTCCGGATCGATCTTCAGATCCTGAGGGATAAATCCGCCTTCATCTGCCCTGCCCAGGGTCCTGATATTGCCCCCTAAGGTCTCCGGGGTCACAGCCTTCCGGCTGCCTGCCAGGCCGGCGCAAAGGATGTAATCCGGCATCCAGTCTTCGCAAAAGGCAATGACCTGGTCTGCCGCCTTCTCATAAAGGACAGGCAGGCAGATCTTCCTGAGCTCCCACTCCTCATCCGTATCAGGCAGGCGGCGGACAGCCTCCCAGGAGGGATTCTCTTCCGCGCCGTCAAAGGGTTCAAAACCGGTAACTAAAATCTTCTTTTTCATCTTTATTCACTCCAGCAACTCATATTTTTAAAGGCCTCATACAAAAACAAACTGAACGAGGGCCATATAGACGATCGTACCTCCCAGAATACTGAGAAGGGTATTCCGCTTCAGGAGATGCAGCAGGACCACAACGGCCACGCCGACAGCGGAGGGCAGCCAGTCAGCGGCCGCCGAAAAACGCACATTCCGCAGGCAGTAGACGATCAGCATGCCCATGATGGCGTAAGGCAGCACCTTCCCCAGGTACATGATATAACCGGGCACCTCCCGCTTCCCGTTAAAGATGATAAAGGGAAGGAAACGCAAAAGCACCGTCACCAGGGCCATGACAGCCACCAGCAGCGCCGCGTGTGTATCATGCATCTTTACCACCTCTTTTCGCGTAGGGTACTGATAACAGCACGGTGATCAGCAGCATGGCCGGGATCAGGAAGCTGCTGCTGTCAAAAAGCAGCAGGCAGACCACAGAGGCGCCAAGACCGGTCAGGGCCGGCCGGTGGTCTTTGGCCGTCAGCCACTGCTCCACAAAAACGGTCACAAAAAGGGCGGTCATGGAAAAATCGATGCCTGCAGAGTTAAAGGAAAGCACAGACCCGATCAGAGCGCCCAGGGCCGTACCCAGCACCCAGTAAGACTGGTCGAACAGGGACACAAAAAAATAGTACAGCTGCGCGTCCTCGTCTGAGGCGAAGGGCTGCTCATTACAGAGCAGGGAATAGGTCTCGTCCGTCAGGGCAAAGATCAGGTAGGGCTTTATCCGCCCCATGTTTTTATATCTGCCGATCATGGAAATGCCGTAAAAGAGATGGCGGGCGTTCACCATCAGAGTCATCAGCGCTGTCGAAAGCGGCGATGCCGCCGTGACCAGAAGGTCCACCCCCACATACTGCATGGATCCGGCGTAGATGAGAAGGCTGCAGAGAATGGACCACACCGGCCCGTAGCCCTTATCACTCATCAGAATGCCGAATCCGGTGCCCAGGACAACATAAGCTGCCATGACCGGGATACTCTTGATCAATGCCTTGCGTATCAGATGTTTTCTGTCCATGTATCCCACAAAATCTCCTTATATGCCTATGATATCCCAGATTTCAGCGCATGACAAGAACTCTGTATCAAAGGCTTTCCCGGGCTTCCTCAGCCACCTTCATGGCCAGAGCCATAATGGTCAGGACATAGATTTTTTCCTCTGTGGTCCGTATCAGCCCCGCTGCCAGTTCTGTTCCGAGAAAACCTGTCGCGCCAGTCACTAAGTATGCCATATTTCCTCCTTTTACAGCCCGGGCAGGGCTCAGATGATCTGAATATAAAAACACTTGTGTTATACTGCATTAAAGTCAGTATATCACAAGTGTCTGTGTTTTGAAGCTTATGTTTACATGAATCGAAATCAGATGCCTTCGTCCAGGATCCTGCCGTCATTGGAGATGATCACGACCTGCCAGGGGATGAATTTTCCGCTGGCTCTCAGGGCATTTTCCGCCGCCCGCTGCAGACCGCCGCAGCAGGGCACCTCCATCCGGACGATGGTCACGGATTTAATATCATTCTGGCTGATGATGGCCGTCAGCTTCTCTGTATAATCCACAGCGTCCAGCTTGGGACAACCGATGATGGTCACTCTGCCCTTCATGAAGTCCTCATGCATGGAGGCGTAGGCATAGGCCGTACAGTCCGCCGCGATCAGAAGCCTGGCCCCGTCAAAGAAGGGGGCTCTGGCGGGCAGAAGCTTCATCTGTACCGGCCACTGGGCCAGCCTGGAGACCGGCCTGGCTGCCGCAGTCAGGGCCGCCTCATCCTTGGGCTCTTTGTGAAACTGCATCATTCTTGAACCGGGACATCCTCCCCCGGCCATATGTTCATGTCCATGCTGATCCATGACCTTTTCCTCCTTATGGGTCTTACTTTCCTTAACAGCCGCCTCATCATAGGCCGGCGCCTCCCGCTCCTCAAAGCTGATGGCCCCCGTCGGGCAGTTTGGGAGACAGTCGCCGAAACCATCGCAGAAATTCTCCCGCACCAGTCTTGCCTTGCCGTCAATCATGTCGATGGCGCCTTCGTGACAGGCCTTTGCGCAAAGTCCGCATCCGTTGCATTTCTCCTCGTCAATATGAATAATTTTTCTGATCATCTGATCTGCCTCCCTTGCTTTTCTGGCTCTATCATACTATACTGCAGGAAAGATGTATGTGGTTATGACCACTTTTTTCAAAAAGGAGACATTTTTTATGCAGCTTCAGGAAGTAAAAAAGACCATCCTCTTTAAAGATATGACAGACCGGGAGTTTGAGGAAGCCCTGTCCCGGCTTGGCGCCCATGAACAGGCCTTTGAGAAAGGGGAGATGATCCTGCGGGCGGGCGATACCACTTCGGAGATGGGCATCATCCTGGCCGGCAGCGTCACTATCGAAAGCAATGACCTCTGGGGCAACCGCGCCATCCTGAACCTGGCCGAAGCCGGTGATTTTTTCGCCGAGGTCTATGCCCTTTTCGGCAATGAGCCCCTGCTGATCGATGTCTGCGCCAACGAAGACTGCCGGATCCTTTTTCTGAAAACCGCCGGTCTGACCGGGGAGATGAAAAGCAGCTGGCAGATCAGGCTGACCCGCAGTCTTCTTCTGATCGCCTCCCGCAAGAATCTGGTCCTGTCCGGCCGGGCCTTTCACACCTCACCCAAAAGCATCCGCGGCCGCCTCATGGCCTATCTGGACTCCATGTCCCGCAAAAAGGGCAGCCGGAGCTTCGACATTCCCTTTGACCGCCAGCAGCTGGCAGACTATCTGAACGTGGAACGGACCGCCCTGTCCAAGGAGCTGGGGAAGATGAAAAAGGAAGGCCTGATCGACTGCCGGAAGAACCATTTCAGGATTCTTTAAGGCCAATTGGGAATAATCAGCCTGTCTGGCCCTCTGCAAGGCCCAGCTGCTGGGTTCTGTAAAGGGCTGCATAGATTCCGTTCTTTTGGATCAGTTCCCGGTGAGAGCCTTCCTCCTTCACCTGCCCCTCCTCGATCACGACGATCCGGTCCGCGCCGCGGACCGTGGCCAGACGGTGGGCGATAATGATCGCTGTCCGGCCCTGTGCCAGACGGTCGAAGCTGCCCTGGATCTTCTGCTCCGTGATGGTATCCAGAGCCGATGTCGCCTCATCCAGAATCAGGATCTTCGGATTCTTCAGGAAGATCCTGGCAATGGACAGACGCTGCTTCTGACCCCCGGACAGACGGGTTCCCCGCTCACCTACATAGGTGTCAAACCTGTCCGGCATGGCCATGATATCCTCGTAGATCTCCGCGTTTTTAGCCGCCTGGATGATCTCCTCATCTGTGGCGTCCGGCCGCCCGTAACGGATGTTTTCCCGAATGGTATCCGCGAAAATAAAAACGTCCTGCTGGACGATACCGATGGCCCTGCACAGAGAATCCTTCGTCACATCCCGGATATCCGTTCCGTCAATCCTGACTGCCCCGGCATTCACATCGTAAAAACGGGGGATCAGGTGGCAAAGCGTTGTCTTTCCGCCGCCGGAAGCTCCGACCACAGCCAGAGTCTCCCCGGCCTTCACATCAATGGAAACATCCTCCAGAACCTCCTGCTTCCCATTATAGGAGAAGGACACATGGTCCAGAGAGATGCTGCCTGCATCGACCTTAAGAGGCACTGCGTCCGCCTTGTCCTTCACCCGGGGCTCTTTGGCCATCAGTTCCATAAAACGCCTCAGTCCCGCCGTGCCGTTGGTGAAGATCTCCGCAAAATTTGACAGCTTGCGGACCGGCGTGATGAAGGAATTGATGAACAGCATGAAGGTGATCAGGTCGATATAGTTCATACGGTCCGTCATGATCAGATAACCGCCGAAGGTGATGACCACCACAGGCATGATGCCCATGAAAAACTCCTGGGAAGCCATGAAAGTCCCCATGGCCTTATAATAGCCGGACTTGGCGCCTTTGAAGACGGTGTTGGACCTTTCAAAGCGGGCCCGGTCCACCGCCTCGTTGGCAAAGGCATGGCTGGTCCGGACGCCGGAAATGCAGGATTCGATCTCCGTGTTGATCTCCGCCATGGTCTGCTTGACCAGAACCGAGGCCGAAGACATACGCCGCCGCTCATGCATGACGATCGCAATAAAAACCGGGATCAGCAGTGCCACCACCAGTGCCAGCCGCCACTCGATCCTGAACAGAAAGATCAGCGAACCTGCGATGGTAAGTGCTGAGATCACCAGATCCTCCGGCCCGTGATGGGACAGTTCTGTGATCTCAAACAGATCACCCGTCAGCCGGCTCATCAGCTGGCCGGTCCGGTGATGATCATAAAACTCAAAGTCCAGCATCTGAAGATGGGCGAAAAGATCGGACCTGATATCTGCCTCCACCCTGACGCCGAAGGTATGGCCCCAGTAGGTCATGACAAAATAGCAAAGCGACCGGAGCACGTAGGCACAGGCCACGATGGCCATGACCGTAAAAAAGGTCCGGTAGAGGCGGTCCGGCAGCATATCGTACATGACTTTTCTTGAGATCAGCGGAAAAGCCAGATCCACTGCCGATACCGTGACCGCACAGATCATATCCAGCACAAAAAGACGCAGATGCGGTTTAAAATAATGCAGTAAAGTCCTGATCATTTATGTCTGTCCAATCATTCGTATGTATCCAGAAGCTGCTGGAAACGCTCATAAAAAAGGCCTACATGATACCCATCCATCAGACCGTGGTGGGTCTGCACCGAGAAAGGCACCGTCACACGGCCGTCCTTCTTCGCATACTTG
>CADAIF010000021.1 GCA_902787905.1 uncultured Lachnospiraceae bacterium | reverse complement strand
AGAAGGAAGGAGATCAGGGCCATATAAAACGTATTGAATTTGGCCAGCCATGCTACGATGATCGCTGTGAAGCCCTGTCCGCCGGCGGTCGCCGTGGAGATGGTCTGATCCTTGCCGGCGACGATCAGGAAGCCGGCCAGACCGCAGATGGCACCGGAGATGATCATGGTACGGATGGTCACATGTTTTACGTTGATACCGGCATAGCGGGCCGTATTCTCGGATTCACCGACAACAGCCAGCTCGTAGCCGTGTTTGGAATACTTCAGATAGAAGAACATGGCGATCGTCAGGATCACAACAACCAGGATATTGATGTTGTAGCGCTGACCCAGGAACTGGGGGAACCAGCCGGCCTGGGTGGACATGTTCAGCTTACCCAGACTGGAGGCCTGACCGCGCATAAGGTTGGTGGCGCAGGCCACGATGCTGGTGGAAACATAGTTCATCATCAGTGTGAACAGGGTTTCATTGGTATTCCAGTGGGCCTTGAAAAAGGCAGGCAGGAAACCCCAGATACCGCCGGCGACAAGGCTGGCGATCAGCATGACCGCAAACAGGAGCGGTGTCGGCATACTGCCGCCGAAACGCACCATGACCAGGGCGGTGGCAAGACCGCCGATCAGAACCTGGCCTTCCGCGCCGATATTCCAGAATTTCATTTTAAAGGCCGGGGCCAGGGCGACGCCGATACAGAGAAGCGTTACCAGGTCTCTGAGCATCCAGGAAATACGGATGTTTGTGCCGAAATTACCCTTGAACATAACGCCGTAAACAGAGATCGGATTCAGACCGGTCACGGCGAAAATGAAGATGGCGTCCACCACCAGAGCCAGGATAATGGCGACAGCCCGCACCACAAATTTATTGCCGAAGGTCGCGCCGTCCCGCTTGACGATACGCACCAGCGGCTCTCTGACCTTAGTCTCATTCATGGCTGTCACCCTCCTTCCTCAGATTTGTCATTAACAGACCCACCTCTTCCTTGGTGGTCTTACGGCCCTCAACGATACCGTTGACCTTGCCGCCGCAAAGGACCAGGATACGGTCGCACAGATCGATCAGGACATCCAGGTCCTCACCGACGTAGATGACCGCGGCGCCTTTGCATTTCTCCTCATCCAGAAGATTGTAGATGGTGTAGGATGTATTGATATCCAGACCACGTACCGCGTAGGCGGTCATCAGGACTGTGGGATCCTCAGCGATCTCACGTCCGACCAGGACCTTCTGGACATTACCGCCGGACAGCCTGGAGACCGGTGTGTTGATGCTGGGGGTCTTGACATCCAGCTCCTCCACGACTCTCTCCGCCATCTCACGGGGCTCCTTGAAGTCCATCAGGAAACGCATGCCGTTGGCATAGCTTTTCAGCATCATGTTGCCGGTCATACCCATGGAACCGACAAGCCCCATGCCCAAACGGTCCTCAGGAACGAAGGCCAGGTGGATACCGGCATTACGGATAGCCCTGGCCGACTGGCCGACGATCTGCATGGGCTGGTTCTCCTTACCCTTCTCATAAAAGCTGATGCTGCTGTCCTCTTCGGGCTCCTGCAGGCCCGCAATGGCCTCCAGAAGCTCCTTCTGGCCGTTGCCGGAAATACCGGCGATGCCGAGGATCTCGCCGCCGTAGGCGTCGAAGCTGACATTGTCCAGGACCTTGACCCGCTCCTGATTGAAGATGGTCAGATGACGGACCTCCAGACGTTTGACAGGATTCTTAACCTCGGAACGGCGGATGTTCAGCTCGATCTTTTTGCCGACCATCATTTCCGTCAGGGAAGCTTCGGTAGCCTCAGCGGTATCCACTGTGGCGATATACTCGCCCTTTCTCAGGATGGCCACACGGTCGGAGATCTCCAGCACCTCATGCAGCTTATGGGTAATGATGATCACGGACTTATTATCCTTTTTCATGTTCCGGATCACATCAAAAAGACGTTCCGTCTCCTGGGGTGTCAGTACGGCGGTCGGCTCGTCCAGGATCAGGATCTGAGCACCCCTGTAGAGTACCTTGATGATCTCCAGCGTCTGTTTCTGGGAGACACTCATTTCATAGACCTTCTGGTCCGGATTGAGATCGAAATGATATTTTTCACAGATCTCCATGGTTTTCCTGCGGACTTCCTTCATATCGAATTTCTCCGACTTGTCAAGTCCGAGAGCAATATTTTCAATTGCGGAAAAGACATCGATCAGTTTGAAATGCTGATGGATCATGCCGATGCCATAGGAAAAGGCGTCTTTGGGAGAACGGATCTCCACAGGTTTCCCGTCGATCAGGATCTCACCCTCATCCGGGTAGTAAATGCCCGCGATCATATTCATCAGCGTGGTCTTGCCGCTGCCGTTCTCACCCAGCAGTGACAGAATCTCGCCCCGGCGAATGTCCATCGACACATTTTTGTTGGCGATGACATTTTTGCCGAACGCCTTCGTGATGTTCTTCAGCTGGACCGCATACGCCATCTGGCTGTACCTCCTTCTCTCTAAATGCAGACAGCTAAAGGGAAGCCATAAACGGCTTCCCTTTAGCTGTCATCCGCTTTTCTGTCCCAATGCAACCGTCATCAGATGACAGACTGCCGGGACCTGAACGGTGACTTATTTACTGAACCGGCTCCGCATCCTCTGTGATGCCGTCGATACGCAGTGCAAAGTAAGGAGCGCTGCGGAAATCAGACTCTACGAAAGCACCGTCCACGATCGCCTCAACGGTCTCACCCTGGTAGATGACTGACGGCGGATTGGTGGTGAAGTCCATGAAGGACATGTCAACCGGTGCGGAAGTGACCTCGGCGCCGCCGACAGTAAATGTGGAGGTGTCGAAGACCTTCAGAGAACCGTCTTTGATCTTGCTCTCAACATCAGCGATGTACTCAGCTGTGCCTGCAGCGCAGGAAGAACCAAGCTCGGTGATGCCGACTGCATCTGCGTTAAAGCCCTCAGCCCAGTCAGCCTCAAGCTCGCCGCCGTTCATTACGGTCTCAAAAGCATGCTTGTAGTAAACAGCCCAGGTGTTAGTCGGGGATGTCAGAGCTGCTGTCGGAGCAGTCTCAAGCATGTCAACATTGTAACCTACGGAGTAGCAGATCTTGCCGGAATCCAGCAGTCTCTGAGTTGCTGCCGGAGCACCGGTGGAGTCCGCATGCTGGCCGATGATGACACAGCCATGAGAGATCAGAGCCTCAGCTGCGGCTGCCTCTTTGTCGATATCGAACCAGGAGTTGGTGTAAAGGACTTCCATGACGGTATTCGGAACGACGCTTCTGATACCCAGGAAGAAAGCGGTGTAACCGGAAACAACTTCAGCATAGCTGAAAGCGCCGACATAACCGATCTTGACATTACCGTCAGCATCGAAGCTGTCCGGCTGAGCCTCAGCTGTCAGAGTGCCGTCATCCAGCAGCTCCTTGAGCTTAAGACCGGCAACAACACCGGAGATGTAACGGGCTTCGTAAACCTTTGTGAAAGCGTTCTTGAAGTTGTCAAGGCCGCTGATGGCTGCGAAGTCACCGGTCATGGAAACGAATGTTGCGTCCGGATAGTCAGCTGCTGCCTGGACCATGAAGGTCTGGTGGCCGTAGCTGTTGGAAATGATCAGGTTGCAGCCCTGGCCGTAAAGGTCGACGGCTGCCTCGTAGCAGGAGGAATCCTCTGCCACTTTATATTTCCAGACGATCTGGTCGTCGGAAAGGCCAAGCTCCTGCTGAGCTGCCTTAATACCTTCCATATGTGCTGCTGTATAACCCTCGGTCTCATCACCGACCAGGATCACACCGATCTTGATATCAGATGCTGCCGCGGGCGCTGCTTCTGTCTCGCCGCCTGCTGCTTCTGTCTCGCCGCCTGCTGCCTCTGTTCCGGCGGCTGCTTCAGTCTGCGCCGGAGCTTCGGTTTCCTTCTTGTCGGAACCGCCGCATGCTGCCAGGGATGCCATCATCACGACTGACAGTGCAAGTGCTAAAAACTTCTTCATGTTTCTCCTCCTTAAAATAACAGACGTCAGCCCAAATGCTGACTGCTTTATCTAGTATATCATCAAATATAGTGCTGTCAAAGACTTCTTTATTTCGTTTTTCTAATGTTATTTATAAGTTTTACTCCAAATCACATATACTGTCATTCAGACATCAGACTGCATTTTGTGAAATTCCAGGAGTCCCTGCACATCCGCTCCAGATCATATTTTGCTTCCCAGCCAAGCTCTTCCCTGGCCTTGGAAGGATCAGCGTAGCAGGTGGCGATGTCGCCGGCCCGTCTTTCCTTGATGACGTAAGGAATATGGATATTGTTGGCCGCCTCAAAGGCCTTCACGATATCCAGCACGCTGTAGCCGGTTCCCGTGCCCAGATTATAGGTCATGACGCCGCTTGAGGACAGGGCCTTCTGAATAGCGTTGACATGGCCTTTGGCCAGATCCACCACATGGATATAGTCCCTGACGCCGGTGCCGTCATGGGTATCATAATCATTGCCGAAAACGCCCAGGCACTCCAGCTTCCCTGCGGCCACCTGAGTGATATAGGGCATCAGATTGTTGGGAATGCCGTTGGGACTCTCTCCCAGAAGCCCGCTCTCATGGGCGCCGATGGGATTGAAGTAACGCAGCAGGACCACGCTCCACTCCGGATCCGGCACACACAGGTCGGACAGGATCCGCTCCTGCATCAGCTTGGTGGTGCCGTAGGGGTTCGTCGTGGACAGGGGGAAATCCTCCCGGATAGGCACTGTCTTCGGTGAGCCGTAAACCGTAGCGGAGGAGCTGAAGATCATACGCTTGCAGCCATACTCAGCCATCAGCTCGCAGAGATTCAGGGTGCCGATCAGGTTGTTCTGATAGTAAAACAGGGGCTTTGCCACCGATTCACCCACAGCCTTCAGGCCGGCGAAATGAACGACGGCGTCGAAATGATGCTTTTCGAAGATGGCTCTGATGGCCTCCTTGTCTACCATATCCGCCTTGTAAAAGGTGATCTTCTTCCCTGAGATCTTCTCGATCTTATCCACGACCTCAATCTTGGAATTGTAAAGATTGTCAAAAACAACAACGTCGAAGCCTGCCGCCAGCAGTTCGACACAGGTATGGGAGCCGATATAGCCGGTTCCTCCGGTCACAAGTACCGTCATTTCAAAAACCTCCTACTGTTTTTCTTTTTTCCTCAGCCATTTCCGCTGCTCTCTCTTCGCCGCCTCTTTCCAGAGAATGGGATGGAAAAGGAGAAGCATCGGGAAAAGCTCAAGCCTGCCCGCCAGCATATCGAACATGAGCACATACTTGGAGAAAACGGACATGCCGGAGAAATTACATGCCGGACCCACCAGATTAAAACCGGGGCCCATGTTGTTGAGTGTCGTCAGCACCGCCGAAAAGGTGGTCACCAGATCAAAGCCGTTGAAGGAGATCAGGACGAAGGAGACGATGAAGACCATGGCAAAGACGACGATGTAGACATTGACAGAATCGATCATGGCCTGATCCACTGTCCGTCCGTCCATCTTGACCTTTTTGACACTCTTGGGATGCAGATAGTAACCGATCTCCCGGACCGCCGCCTTCACGGCGATGACCATACGGGACACCTTGATGCCGCCGCCGGTACTGCCCGCGCAGGCACCAATGAACATGCTCAGGATCAGGATGCCCTTGGCCGCGTCGGGCCAGACATCATAGTCCATAGATGAAAAACCGGTGGACGTGGTCAGGGAAGACACCTGGAAGAAAACATGGCGCAGGGTATCCGCAAAGGTCAGGGTATGGTCATAGACACTGATCATGATCAGGACCACCGCACTGAGGATCATCAGAAAATAGGCCCTCAGTTCTTCCATATTGAAGGCATCTTTAAACTTTTTCAGCAGGATCAGGTAATAGGCATTGAAGTTGACGCCGAAAAGCATCATGAAGATGGCCACGACCCACTGAATATAGGGGGAATAATCCCCGCAGCTGGCATTGCGGACGCCAAAGCCGCCGGTGCCGGCCGTACCGAAGCTGATCATCAGCGACTCCAGGAAGGGCATACCCCCGGCCATGAGCAGCACACACAGAACCACCGTCATGACAAAGTAGATGACATAGAGGATCCTGGCTGTCGCGCGCAGCTTGGGCACCAGCTTGCCGACGCTGGGGCCCGGGCTTTCCGCCCGCATCAGATTCATATGGGAGCCCCCGCTTAAGGGGATGATGGCCAGAAGAAAGACCAGAACACCCATGCCGCCGACCCAGTGCGTAAAGCTGCGCCAGAACAGGCAGCTCACGGGCAGGGCTTCCACATCGGTCAGGATGCTGGAGCCTGTCGTGGTAAAGCCGGAGATGGTCTCAAACAGGGCGTCCGTAAAGGAGGGGATGCTGCCCGAAAGGACAAAAGGCAGGCAGCCGACCAGACTGAGCAGCAGCCAGGCCATAGCCGTCGTGATGCAGCCCTCCTTCAGATAAAAGACCATGTCCGAAGGCTTGCGGTTCAGGACAGTGCCCACCGCGAAAGCGACCAGGGCAGCGATCAGAAAGGCCGTCCAGGCACTCTCTCCATAGATCAGAGCCACCAGCAGCGGTATGCACAGAAGGGCGGCTTCGATCTTCAGGACATAGCCGAGAATGTAAATAATGATACCCAGATTCATCACAGACCTCCGTTAAAGCAGGATATCATCGATCGTCTGGAAGCCCGTGTGGGTGGTGACGATCACCACGGAATCCCCGGCCTTGATGACATCCAGGCCGCCCGGGATGATGGTCGAACCGTTCCGGCTGATGCAGGCGATCAGAAGATTATCCTTCTTCTTCAGATCCTTCAGCCTGATATCGGTCACATGGGAATTTTCACCCACATTGAACTCGATGGCCTCCACTCTGGAATCAAACATGTGATACAGGGTCTCGATATTGCTGTTGTCACGCGCGACAGACCAGCCGCGCACATAGGCGATGATCGCCTCCGCCGTGATATACTTGGGATAAACGACGCTGCCCAGCTCCAGCTTGTTAATGACATTATGGAAGGTATTCCGCTTGACCTTGGTGATGGCCTTGGCATTTGACACATCCGCGGCATGCAGGGTCAGCAGGATGTTTTCCTCATCCAGACCTGTCAGAGGAATGAAGGCATCCACACTGCCCAGCCCCTCTTCTCTCAAAAGCTCCGCGTCCGTGCCGTCGCCGTTGATGATAATGGCGTCCGGCAGGATCTCACTGAGCATTTCACAGCGTTCCCTGCTCTTTTCGATGATCTTGACGGCAATACCGTTATCCAGAAGGCGTTTGCCCAGATAGTAGGCCGCCTTGCCGCCGCCGATCAGCATGGCTGTCCGCACGACATGGGTCCGGATACCGATGCGGTCAAAAAACATACGGGCAGATTTCATGCTGGCGATAAAGGAAACCATATCTCCCCGCCGGATGACAAAACGTCCGTCCGGGATATAGACCTGGCCGTCTCTTTCCACAACGCACAAAAGCACCTGCCTGGAGACCAGACTGCCGATCTGGGCCAGACTCTCTCCGACCAGGATATTGTCGTCCGGCACCTTGAAGCGGACCATTTCCACCCTGCCGCCGGCAAAGGGATTGACACTTAAGGCCATGGGGATACTGAGGACCCTGGCAATTTCCTGGGCTGCCTCCCGCTCCGGATTGATGATCATGGCCAGCTCCAGCTTCTCCTTGAGGTAACCCACCTCATCACTGTATTCCGGCGTCCGTACCCGGGCAATGGCCTGGCAGTGGCCGGCCCTTTTGGCCACGGTGCAGCAGAGCAGATTCAGCTCATCCATATCCGTGACAGCGATGATCAGGTCCGCCGTCTCAATGCCGGCCTCCTGCTGGACCTTATAGCTGGCGCCGTTGCCGGCGATCCCCATGACATCATAGATATCCGTCAGGGCCGCAAGCCGGTCCGGATTCATATCGATCAATGTGATGTCATGACCTTCCAGATACAGCTGCTCCGTCAGTGTGGCGCCAACCTTGCCGCAGCCTACGATCACGATCTTCAGGCTGTTTTTTACTTTACTTTTGGACGGAGCGCCGTGTATATCAAACATTGCGCGCCTCCACATAATAACCGCGGCCCTCACGGACCTCGATCCGGGGATTCTCCCGGGCCGCGTCCCGCATGACGGCAAGCAGACGTCTGTAGAAATCGCTGCCTTCCGGAAGCAGCATCTGGATACGGATGATCCCCGGCTCACAGATATCCGTCAGGCATTCATAAAGGGCGTCCAGATTATTGCCGTAATAATCCGGGAACTGAAGGACTTCCTTCAGATAGGGATGGGCACTTTCCGCACTCTGCAGTTTTTCAGCATCTAAAATATAATCCATACCCTGCCTCCTTATCAGTACAGCTGCGTGAAGGACTTGTAATGATCATCCGTATAGAAGACCAGTCCGTCGTTGGAGAAAATGATCCGCTTGCTGTTGCGCCGTCCGCCGCTGTAATCAATATCACACTCGAAGAATTTCCGCCCGTCAGCATCAGGCAGCAGGCCCTCATAGTTGCCGAAACGGTCGCCGCCGATACTCATTCCGGGGGCCACATCGGCCAGATTGCCGGCCTTGCTGTCCCAGCCCAGGTCCCGGGCCTCGTTTTTGGTAATATAGTTGTCCGGCAGATGACCATAGGTATGAAGGTAAAGGGCGACCTCATCCTTAGACGTATAGGTTCCGTCCTCGGCAACGGAAAGACCCTCGGCCTCCGTCTGTAAGGCCTCCGTCTGAGCAGCCGCGCTCTCCGTTTCCGCTTCCGTATCATCCTGCGTCAGCTCTGCCGTTTCCGGCCCTTCGGTTTCAGTGTATTCCTGCAAAGATGCCGTCTCCGTCACAGACACGGTCTCAGCCTGACTTGTCTGCGGGGCCGCGCTGTTTGCGCCGGAACCGCCGCAGCCTGCCAGTACGGCTGCCGCCAGCAGGGCGATCAGAATCGTCGTCACTATCCATTTCAGTTTTCTCATGCTGCAGACTCTCCTTTTTACATTTTTAAAATAAACTAACTTATATTGTATCACATGAAACGGGAAGGTTAAAGACAAATTCCTGTCAGAAAAAAAGGCCCCGCTTCCTGAAACACAAAAGGCCCCGTGCCTCTCTTAAGAGACACGGGACCCCAAAAGATTTCAAACGATGATCAGGCCTTCCAGAGGCCGTGAAGATTACAGTACTCGTAAACAGAGATCAGCTCGTCATCCGGAGTCAGAGCAAAGCTGGCCTTGGGTGCTTCACCGGGAGCCAGAACCTTACGCTGCATTCCCTGCTTTGTCTGAATAGCGATCCACTGAATGTAATGCTTTTCAAGCATAGGATGCTCAACGTCACCGACGACGACATCCACCACGCCATCCTTCACGGTATAGACCGGGACATGTTTTTCCCTGGCACCATCCGTTGTGCCGGCGATCAGCTCAGTCATTTTCTCGCCGCAGCAGCTGACAGGCGCGCCGCTGTCCTGAACCATGGCGATGATATTGCCGCAATGCCTGCAGATAAAAAATTTCGGTTCACTCATGAATGATACCTCCTTTTATTATTCAGCCTTAAACTGCTCTTTGCCCTCGCCGCAAAGCGGACATACCCAGTCCTCCGGGAGGTCTGCGAATGCTGTGCCGGGAGCTACACCGTTATCCGGATCACCTTCAGCGGGATCATAAACATAACCACATGTGTCACAAACATACTTTTCCATGATTATCCTCCTAATAGCAGTCATATAACAATTTGTACATCCACATTATAGCACAGGATGGTTACTGGAAAAAGCCCTTTTTTTCAGAATATTATCTGCAATAACTCACTGCTCTCTGATAAATACTCACATGGAACACACTTTTTCTTAAGCCTTCCTGTCCGCGGCGTACAGGCTCAGGCCTACCAGAAGGCAGGCATCGATATAAGGGATCTTCGCCTCCTCCAGATAAGCTTTCAGCGTTTCACTGCCGGCGCCCGGCTGGATCACAACGCCTTTACATGGTTTTCGGCATTCCTTCATCAGCGCCAGGCCGCGGACCGGATTGATGCAAAGATCGATAATATCAATTTCCTCCGGAATATCATTCAGGGAAGCCAGTTCCTTACCCACGGGATAGACTGTGTATCCGTGGTCCTGCATGGCATGCTTGATAATGCAGGCATATTTTTCTTCATTTAAAGTATCTCCGACAACTGCAAAAACCTTCTCCTGCATGACTTTTTCCAGATCCATACTTCATTCTCCTCCGATGTCGTTTTCCTCGTCAGTATTCATTTCATCAATAAACTGCTGCATCAGCTGCGTGATCTTACTTGCCTGACTGACGCCCGCCTTCCGGCAGGCCGCCGCAAACTCCTCCGCCAGTGACTGGCGGATTTTGTAGGATTTGGCAATGATCCCCTTTTTCTTCTGATACCTGGCAGACGCCATAGTCTGCGCGTTTGGATTTCCTCTTGGCATTCTATACCCCTCTCTTTTTGAATACACAAGTACCTTTTGCGGAAATTGTAGCATAACTTCCTACCAAATGCCAGTATTTTTCAGAAATCCGTTTAAAGGTGTCGGTTTATGGCGACACTTTCAGTGTGCCCATACTATTTATCGCTTTTATACCGCTCCGTCCTGGCCCGGTTTACACTTTCCCGGGTGACATCCTTTGTCCGCTCCAGCATCAGCCTGGCCTTAGGTGACGGCTGGGGCTGCCAACCGATCAGATAGCGGGTCAGCTCATCGATCTTCATGTCGCCGCTGTGAAGCATCACGCTGTATTTAAGCAGATCCTCCGCCACTTCCTTCACCTGAGCCGGCAGGTAAAAATCCGCCGCACCGAAAAGATGAAGGGTCTCATGAAGAAGGGTGTACCCCAGAGAGTAACAGCTCCGGGGGGAATTAAAGAACAGGAGCAGAGACTCACCGAAATAATCCCCTCGCAGACTGTTGTTATCCAGCGGCCTGGCACAGCTGATGCCTTCCTTGTTGAGCGCATTGACAAAGACGATCTGGTCCGCGCCGTATTTCTCCTGCAGCAAGGCCTGAAGCTCAAATTCATCCCGGCAGCCGTCCGCCGCTGCCTGCAGGCTGAAAAGCCGGCCAAAGCAGTTGCGGTCCACCGGGAAAGATGCTTTCAGATCATGCAGATCATAAAGGATCCTGAGGTCGACGCCATCCTCCGCCGCCCCGCTTTCAAGCGCCTCCGCGCAGATTTTCGCTGCCTGCCGCAGGTCATCTGCCGCCTCCCTGTTCCAAAGGCTCTGAGGTTCATCCAGCATGGCAATATACAAAAGGACGCGCCCCTTAAGTACCCTGCAGGCGCCATTATCCTTATACCTGGTCAGAATGTGATGTGACATACAGCTCCTTTCAAAATCATTTGAACATACCTCTGATACCATCATATCATCTGCCGCCCAAATGTCAATTATCCGGGCGATTCCGCCCTTGCGATGTCCTGATAGCGATGCTATTATTATAGACATAGAAAGGATTGACTGGCGATGAAAAAATCAATATGTGTCATATTAACTCTGCTTCTGGCCCTCAGTGTCAGACCGGAGGCCGCCCTGGCCACAGAGACGGCATCTGAAAGCACAGAAACCGAGGCCGCTGAAACGGAGATCGTAGAAACCGCGGCTGCAGATACCGAGGCCGCTGAGACGGAGGCCGCTGAAACTGAGGCCGCTGAAACCGAGGCCGAACTGCTGATGGCCGGCAATAGCATCTCTGTCACCGAGGATTTCGGGGCCGCCGGAGACGGGGTCACGGATGACACCCTGGCCTTTCAAAGGGCGCTCCGGTCCGTGGCCGGCGCCAAAAGCATGGTCACCATCAAGGTACCGGCAGGCACCTATATCATCAGCAATTACCTGCCCATCTACTCCTACACCTGCCTGTCTCTGGATGAAAATGCCGTGATCCGGGCTGAAAACTTTAATTCCGGAACCCTCCTCGGCGCCTTTCATGTCCACACAGACGGCAGCAGCTGTGACGGGGACGGGGTCAACGATCCGGGCTGCAATATCGGCGGTTACGATCAGATCCAACATGTGATCATTGAAGGCGGCTGCTGGGACCGCAACATCACAGGCAGTGACCCCGGCGCCATATTCCGCCTGGTCCACGGCAATGATATCACCATCCGCAATACGACCCTCATGCATGCCTCTGATCATTTTATTAATATCAGCGGCTCTAAGAATGTCACCGTCAAAAACGTGACCTTCCGGGATTTCGTCTACGATTACATCGACAGGACCTATGTCAACAGAAACAGAGCCTATCAGAACGAATGTGTCCACACGGATGCCCTGCAGCCCATCAGCGAGGCCTACAGCTATCCCCGGGACGGCACAGCAGCCAGAGATGTCAATGTCACGGACTGCAGCTTCATCAATGTCTCTGACGGCGTGGGCACCCACTACTTTAATACGGAAAGCACCACCATTTCCAGGTCTCAGAATATCAAGGTGACCGGCTGCACCTTCACTAATCTGTCGGGCCGGGCTGTCGATGCCTACAGCACCGATCAGATCACTGTCAAAAACTGTACGGCCAAGGACTGCGCCTCCTTTGTCGTCGCCCGGGAAGCCACAGGGACCATCTCCGGCAACACCATCAACAGCACAAAGGTCCATACCGCCCACAACAGCTGGGACGAAGGCCAGGGCATCATCATCCTGGACTGCTCCAGGGGCTTTACCGTATCCGATAACGCCGTCTACAATACAGCTTCCCATGGCATCTGGGTGGCCAGAGTCAAAATCTCTGAAGCGGACCCCCACACCTCCTACGCGAAGATCAGCGGCAACACGGTCTACGGCACCAGAACCGAAGGCGGGCTCACAACTACCGGAGAAAAGGAAAAGCTCTTTGACATTCTGGTCGGCGCCAACTGCAAGGCCGACATCACTAATAATAATGTAGGCCTGCGAGGCGTTCACAGCTACAGTAAACTGAAGGTCACCCTCAGCAATAATACGACCCGGGATGCCGCCGGCAAATGGCAGCGGCTCTACGGGGCGGGACGCTACGATACCATGAAGACTATCGTGCAGGCCGGCTTTAAAACCACCGGCGGGACGGCCATCATCGCCACAGGCACGGGCTTTAAAGATGCTTTGGCAGCCGCAGGTCTGGCAGGCCTGGAGAAGGCTCCGGTCATCCTGACTGACGGCAAAAGCTTATCCGCCCAGGCCAGAAGTGAGCTTGAGCGGCTGAAACCCCGGAAGATCTATGTGGCCGGTGGTCCGGTCGCCGTCTCCGACAATGTCATGAACGCCATAAAGAAAGATACGAAGATCGGCGCAAAGACCGTTACCCGACTCTACGGCGGTCCGGGTACCGGGTCTGCCTCCACATCTGCCAGCCTGGCCCTGACAGGCGCCGGCAAATGGCAGGGCGTCGCCGTCATCGCCACCAATAAGAGCTTCAAGGATGCTCTGTCCGCGGCCCCGGTGGCCTACGCCATGGGCTGGCCCATCCTGCTTTCGGACAACGGAAAATCCCTGAACAAGGATGTCCTGAAGGCCCTGGAAGACTGCGAGATCAGCGAGGTCGTCATCGTCGGCGGCAGCCTGGCTGTCACTAAAAACGTAGAAACGCAGCTGAAAAAAGCCGGCATAAGCCTGAGGGCCCGCTGGGACGGTAAAAATGCCGTGGAAACCTCCGCCAGGATCGCCAGGGAAGGCATTGCCCTGGGACTTACTCCCGATCACATGGGCATCGCCACCTCCCAGAACTTCCCGGACGCCCTGGCCGGCGCCGCCCTGTGCGGTATCAACCGGTCCGTCCTCTTGCTGGCCGATGACAAGGCCATGACAAACGCGTCCTTCCCGGCTGATTACAAAGAGACCCTCACCAGGGGCTATGTCTTCGGCGGCAGCTTTGCCGTCGGCGTTAAAGCCTTCACCCATCTGGTCTGCGCAGGCCAGTAAAGCGCAAAGAACCCTGACATAAGCCAGGGTTCTTTTTTTACTCCGGTCCGCCTTTTATTTCCTGACGTTGACGCAGGTATTGGCACCGTAAGGCATGATATAGGTTTTGATATGTTCCTTGCCCGTCAACTGATGTGCCAAAGCGATGGCCTCATTCACATCCCTGGCCGGGTGGATCCTGGTCTTGGCAAAGGTGGCGGGATCCAGGCTGGAAACGACGATCAGATGACACTCTTCCGCTACTGCCGTGATCATATAAGCCACGTTCAGACCGATGGTATAATTCTCCCTGGTGTAAAGCTCGCGGTCTGTGGGGTTGTCAAAATCAAAGAGCATCTTCTCCGTATCGGCATTGCCGATACCCTCGCGGCACTCGGAGACCAGGATCATGACTGAATCCGGACTCTTCCTGATGGCACCCATGGAATTGGTCAGAGGCTTAGAGGTCGTCTGATACAGATTGATATCCTTGGGATAACCCATGCCGCAGGAAATAACCATATCCGCAGGCTCGTCGATGAAGGCGCCGTCCAACAGGCGGCACTTCTCTACTGCCGCCTCGTGGCTCTTATTGATGTCGCCGGCGAAAACAAAGGCGATGGTCTTGTCCGGGCCGATGACACCGGTGATATTGAAATCGATGCCGCACATACGGGCCGCCTCAAACATCTCCAGGCTGACCGGGCTGTTCTCATATGCGCCCG
>CADAIF010000020.1 GCA_902787905.1 uncultured Lachnospiraceae bacterium | reverse complement strand
TGAAATGATCAGTGAGGACAGTGATCTTTACCGGGCCCATCCCGACTGGGCTTTTAAGATTCCGGGAAAGGATCCTGTCAGGAGCCGGTTCCAGCTGGCTCTGGACTTCTCCCGGGAGGAGATCGTCGATGCTGTTTTTGAACAAATCGCCGCTGTGATCGAGGGTGCCGGAGTCGATTATGTCAAGATCGATGCCAACCGCAGTCTGTCGGATATTTATACGGCGGCCGAGGGCCGGCAGAATGCCGGTGCGGTCAGCCACAGATATATTCTGGGCGTCTACCGCTTCCTGAGCAAGCTCCTGGACAGGTTTCCGGGACTTCTTATGGAGGGCTGCTGCGGGGGCGGCGGCAGGTTTGACGCGGGCATGCTTTATTATACGCCCCAGATCTGGTGCAGCGACAATACCGACGCCGTCGAGCGTCTCTTCATACAGTACGGGACCTCCTTCGCCTATCCGGTATCGGCGGTGGGGGCCCATGTGTCCATCGTGCCCAGTCATCAGACCGGACGCGTCACACCCTTTAATACCCGGGCCCTGACAGCCATGGCCGGAAGCTTTGGTTATGAACTGGATCCCGCCTGTCTGTCCGAGGAGGAGAAAAACGAGGTGCGGCGGCAGATTACCTGTTTTAAGACCCTCTGGCCCCTTATTCACAGGGGCATCTATGACCGGCTGACGGCCCCCTCAGGGGACGTGGCGGCCTGGAGCTTTGTGAGCAGGGATCAAAGCGAAGCCCTGCTTTGCGCGGTAGTCCGGACGGTCCATTTCAACGTGCCGGTGACCCTGATCCATCTTCGGGGACTGGATCCGGAGGCGGATTACAAAGTAGAAGAGACCGGACAGCTGATCGGCGGGGACGCCCTGATGCAGGGCGGCTGGCCCCTGCCCATGGCCACAGAGGATTATCAGGCCTTTTCCTGGCATCTGGTCAGGGTCTGACCTGAGCCCTTATAGGAGGACACGGTATGTTTTTCAGAAAAAAAGCGCAGATAAAACAGATGACCTATGATCAGGCGAAGGAAAAACCTGTGATCCGCTGCAGTATCTGCACCGGCGAACAGGCGGGCGGACTGATGGACCTGAAAAGCGGAAAATTTACCGAGATCATGCTCATCCGCGGTCAGGAGGACCTTGAGAACTTTAAGGCCATGTTTGGCCTGACCGAGGTGGAGAAGATCTACTGAGCCTGCAAACACTATCTGATAAGGGAGAAGACATGGATCATTTTGAACTGCATTCGGAATACAGCCCCACGGGCGACCAGCCCCAGGCCATCGAGCAGCTGGTTCAGGGCTTTAAAGAGGGCAACCAGTTTGAGACCCTGCTGGGCGTAACCGGTTCAGGCAAGACCTTTACCATGGCCAATGTGATCACGGCTTTAAATAAGCCCACCCTGATCCTGGCCCATAATAAGACCCTGGCTGCCCAGCTTTACGGTGAAATGAAAGAGTACTTCCCCAACAACGCGGTGGAGTACTTTGTTTCCTATTATGATTATTATCAGCCGGAGGCCTATGTGCCCCAGTCAGACACCTATATAGAGAAGGATTCGGCCATCAATGACAATATTGATAAGCTGCGTCATTCCGCCACGGCCGCCCTGTCGGAGCGGAGCGATGTGATCATCGTGTCCTCTGTCTCCTGCATTTACGGCCTGGGCAGCCCCATCGACTATAAGGAGATGGTGGTCTCCCTGCGGCCGGGCATGGTCAGAGAGCGGGATGATGTGATCCGCAAGCTGATCGACCTGCAGTATGTCCGCAATGACATGGACTTCAAGCGGAGTACCTTCAGGGTTCACGGTGATGTGCTGGAGGTCTTTCCGGCCGCGTCCGGCGAAACCGCCATCCGCATCGAGTTCTTCGGAGATGAGGTGGACCGGATCACGGAATTCGATCCCCTGACCGGCAATGCGAAGGCCCGCCTGGAGCATGTGGCCATCTTCCCGGCTTCCCATTATGTGGTGGCCCCGGAAAAGATGGAGGTCGCCATCAGGAATATTGAGAAGGAGCTGGAGGAGCGGGTCGCCTTCTTCAAGAGAGAGGACCGGCTTCTGGAGGCCCAGAGGATCTCAGAGCGGACCCATTTTGATATTGATATGATGCGGGAGACCGGTTTCTGCTCCGGCATCGAGAACTATTCCATGCATCTGGCGGGCTTAAAGCCCGGCCAGCCGCCCAACACCCTGCTGGACTATTTTCCCGATGATTTTCTGATCATCGTGGACGAGTCCCACATGACCATCCCTCAGGTGCGGGCCATGTATCACGGCGACCAGTCCAGGAAATCCACCCTGGTGGAATACGGCTTCCGTCTGCCCTCAGCCAAGGACAACCGTCCCTTGAATTTCGAGGAGTTTGAGTCCCATATCTCCCACATGATGTTTGTGTCCGCCACTCCCGGCGTTTATGAGGAACAGCATGAGCTTATGCGGGCAGAGCAGGTGATCCGGCCCACAGGCCTTCTGGATCCCCCGGTGGATGTGCGTCCGGTGGAGGGCCAGATCGACGACCTCCTTTCCGAGGTCAATAAGGAAACCGGGGCCGGTCATAAGGTCCTGATCACGACCCTGACCAAGCGGATGGCGGAGGATCTGACCGACTATCTCAAGGAAGCCGGGGTGAGAGTGCGTTATCTGCATTCGGATATCGACACCATGGAGAGGACCAGGATCGTCCGGGACCTGAGAATGAATGTTTTTGACGTTTTAGTAGGCATCAATCTGCTCAGGGAGGGTCTGGATATTCCGGAGATCACCCTGGTGGCCATTCTGGATGCGGATAAGGAGGGCTTTCTGCGGTCTGAGACCTCGCTGATCCAGACCATCGGCCGTGCCGCCAGAAATACGGAGGGTCACGTGATCATGTATGCCGATGTGATGACGGATTCCATGAAGCGGGCCATCTCCGAGACCAACCGCAGGCGGGAGATCCAGCAGGCCTACAATGAAGCCCATGGCATTACACCCCAGTCCATACACAAGGCGGTGCGTGACCTGATCAGCATCTCTGCGGCAGTGGAGCAGAATGAGGCTGATTTCGTCAAGGAAGCGGAGTCCATGAGCTATGCCGAGCTGATGAAGATGATCGGCAAACTGACCAAACAGATGAATGCGGCTGCCCTGGAGCTTGATTTTGAGCGGGCGGCAGAGTACAGAGATAAACTTTTTGAGCTCAAAAAGCATGTGCATGAGATCAGAGAGGGTAAAGATTAAGGAATGGATGACAGAATCTTAAGAGCAGTTAAAAAAGAATACATCGATATCAGGGGGGCCAGAGAGCACAATCTCAAGGGCATCAACGTGAGGATCCCCAGGAATGAAATGGTGGTCTTCACGGGCCTGAGCGGTTCGGGCAAGTCCTCCCTGGCTTTCGATACCATCTATGCGGAAGGGCAGCGGCGCTATATGGAGTCGCTGTCTTCCTACGCCAGGCAGTTCCTGGGACAGATGGAAAAACCCAATGTGGAGAGCATCAGCGGTCTTTCCCCGGCCATCTCCATCGACCAGAAATCCACCAACCGCAACCCCAGGTCGACTGTGGGCACGGTGACGGAGATCTACGACTATTACCGTCTGCTTTACGCCAGGATCGGCACCCCCCACTGTCCCAACTGCGGCAAGGAGATCGCCCGTCAGACGGTGGACCAGATGGTGGACATCATCATGGCCCTGCCCGAGCGGACCAGGGTCCAGCTGCTGGCCCCTGTGGTCAGAGGCCGTAAGGGCGAGCATGTCAAGATCTTTGAACAGGCCAGAAAGAGCGGCTACGTCCGCGTGATCGTGGACGGGCACCAGTACGACCTGGATGAAGAGATCAAGCTGGAGAAGAATAAGAAGCATACCATCGCCATCGTCGTGGACCGTCTGGTGGTGAGAGCGGGCATCGAAAAACGTCTGACGGATTCACTGGAGACGACCCTGCGTCTGGCCGAAGGCCTGGCCATCGCGGACATTCCGGACCAGGATTATCTGACCTTCAGTCAGAGCTTTTCCTGCCCGGACTGCGGGATCAGCTTTGAGGAGATCGAGCCCCGCAGCTTTTCCTTCAATAATCCCTTCGGCGCCTGCCCGGTCTGTCACGGCCTGGGCTATAAGATGGAGTTTTCGCCGGAGCTGCTGATCCCGGACCCGTCCCTCAGCATCAATCAGGGGGCTATCGCGGTCATGGGCTGGCAGTCCGCCCAGACCGAGGGCAGCTTCAGCCACCAGATGCTGGTCGCCCTGGCCGAAGCCTATGGCTTCAGTCTGGACACGCCCTTTAAGGATTATCCTCAGGAGATCAAAGACCTCCTGATCTGGGGCAAGGGCAGCAGGAATGTCAAGGTCCACTACAAGGGCCAGCGCGGCGAGGGCACCTACGACATCACCTTTGACGGCCTGGTCCGCAATGTGGAGCGCCGCTACCGGGAGACAGCCTCGGAAATGTCCAAGCAGGAATACGAGACCTTCATGACCATCACGCCCTGTACGGAGTGCGGGGGCCGCAGGCTGAAAAAGGAGTCTCTGGCAGTCACCATCGGGGGCAAAAACATCAGCGAGCTGACAGACCTTTCTATCACAGACCTGTCTGATTTTATGGATCATCTGGAGCTGACCCGTCAGCAGCACCTGATCGGTGATCAGGTGATCCGGGAGATCCGGGCCAGACTGGGCTTTATGGTGGATGTGGGGCTGGATTATCTGATGCTGTCCCGGGCCACGGCGACCCTGTCCGGCGGGGAGGCCCAGCGCATCCGTCTGGCCACCCAGATCGGTTCCGGCCTTGTCGGCGTCGCCTACATTCTGGATGAGCCCAGCATCGGCCTGCACCAGAGGGATAATGACAAGCTGCTTCGGACCTTAAAGCATCTGCGCGACCTGGGCAATACCCTGATCGTGGTGGAGCATGACGAGGATACCATGCTGAACGCGGACTGGATCGTGGATATCGGTCCCGGCGCCGGAGAGCACGGCGGTGAGCTGGTGGCTGAGGGCACTGCAGAAGATATCATGAAGGTGCCTGAGTCCATCACCGGCGCTTACCTGAGCGGCAGGATCCGCATCCCGGTGCCGGATGAGCGGCGCAAGCCCACCGGCTTCCTCCATATCAAAGGGGCCGCGGAGAACAACCTGAAACATATCGATGTGGATATCCCCCTCGGGGTCATGACCTGCGTGACCGGTGTTTCCGGTTCGGGCAAGAGCTCCATCGTTAACGAGATCCTTTATAAGCGTCTGGCCAGGGACCTGAATCATGCCCGGACGATCCATCCTGGAAAGCACGATGATATCCTGGGCATCGAACAGCTGGACAAGGTCATCAATATCGACCAGTCCCCCATCGGACGGACGCCCAGATCGAATCCTGCCACCTATACCGGCGTTTTCGACATGATCAGGGACCTCTTCGCCTCCTCGGTGGACGCCAAGGAGCGGGGCTACAAGAAGGGACGATTCAGTTTTAATGTCAAGGGCGGACGCTGTGAGGCCTGCGCCGGCGACGGTATCATTAAGATCGAGATGCATTTCCTGGCGGATATTTATGTGCCCTGTGAAGTGTGTCACGGAAAGCGCTACAACCGGGAGACCCTGGAGGTGCGCTACAAGGGAAAGAATATTTATGAAGTGCTGGATATGACGGTGGAGGAGGCTTTGGCCTTCTTTGAGAATATCCCCACCATTAAGAGAAAGCTGCAGACCCTTTATGATGTGGGCCTGTCCTATATCAAACTGGGGCAGCCCTCCACCACCCTGTCTGGCGGCGAAGCCCAGCGCATCAAGCTGGCCACCGAGCTCAGCAAACGCAGCACCGGAAAGACCATCTATATTCTGGATGAGCCGACGACAGGCCTGCATTTCGCGGATGTCCACAAGCTGACGGAGATCCTGCGCAGACTGGCCGAGGGCGGCAATACGGTGGTGGTCATCGAGCATAATCTGGACGTCATCAAGACCGCCGATTATATCATCGATGTCGGTCCGGAGGGCGGCGACCGCGGCGGCACCATTGTCACCTGCGGTACGCCTGAGGAGGTCGCGGAGCACCCCGCCTCCTACACCGGAAAATATGTAAAGCACTTTTTGGAAAGGTACAAAAATCCTATGGCGGATTAAGCCTTCAGAATGTCAATGAGGGCTTCCCTGGACAGGTCGGATCCGGACAGGTCAGCCGTGATGATGTCATCGGCCAGGGCCTGTTTGGCCTCCTGCAGGGCCAGGATCTTTTCTTCGATGGTCCCGCGGCTGATCAGCTTGTAGACGGTGACCGTCTTTTCCTGGCCGATCCTGTGGGTTCTGTCCGCGGCCTGGTTCTGGGCCGCCACATTCCACCAGGGATCATAATGGATCACAATATCGGCGCCGGTCAGATTCAGACCGGTGCCGCCTGCTTTCAGGGAAATAATGAAAACAGGGATGTCACTGTTGTTGAAATCGCTGACCATACGCAGCCGGTCGCCGCTCCGGGTACTGCCGTCCAGACGCAGATAGTCGATGCGGGCGATCTTCAGCCGCCGTTCGATGATATCCAGCATGGAGGTAAACTGGGAAAAAAGAAGGATACGGTGGCCGCCGTCCATGGCCCGGCCGATCAGGTCAATACAGGCATCCAGCTTGGCGGAGCCGCCGTGGTAACCCCTGTAGACCAGAGAGGGGTCACAGCAGATCTGCCGCAGCTTCATCAGTTCAGCCAGGACCCGGATCTTACTGCTTTTATAGGCGGCGTCGCTCTGGGCGGCCAGACTGTCAGCCAGCTGCCTGACATTGGCATCATAGAGTTTCTGCTGTTCAACGGTCATCTGCGTATAGATGGCCTTTTCAAGTTTCGGCGGCAGTTCCTTCAGGACGTCGGACTTGAGACGCCTTAAAATGAAGGGCCGGATCATCTTCTTCAGTCTTTCCGCCGCGATCTCATCATGGTCCCAGGTGATGGGCTGCTCCAGCTCCTCCCGGAAGGCCCGGTAGCTGTAAAGATAGCCGGGCATCAGATATTCGAAGATGCTCCAGAGCTCGGCCAGGCGGTTTTCGATCGGCGTGCCTGTCAAGGCGAAACGGGTCCGGGCATGGATCCGGCGCACCGACCGGGCAGCCTGGGTCTGGTGGTTTTTGATATACTGGGCCTCATCGATGATCTGGAAATCAAAGGTCAGATCCTCATAGGCGGCGATGTCCCTTTTCAGCATATCATAGGAGGTGACCAGGACGTCGATCCCCTCATGGTCACGCAGCCGGGCCTGACGTTCTCCGGCGGGACCGGTGATGGTCAGGACCTTCAGATCCGGTGAAAAGCGGGCAATCTCGCTTTCCCAGTTAAAGACCAGGGAGGCCGGGCAGACGATCAGGCTCAGAAGGCGCCCCGCCCTTTCCTTTTTGGCGGCACTTAAAAGGGCGATGACCTGGAGGGTCTTGCCCAGACCCATGTCATCGGCCAGAATCCCGCCGAAGCCCAGATGGGTCAGGGTCTGCAGCCAGCGGCAGCCGGTTTTCTGATAATCCCTCAGAACAGCTTTCAGATGCTCCGGCACCTCGTAGTCACTGTCCCGGACGGATTTGATCTCCCGGATCAGGGCTTTGAAGCTCTTATCCCTCTGGGTGCGGATGTTTTCCCTGCCCTCCTCCAGCACGGCGTCCACATAGGCGGCCCGGTAGAGGGGCAGCGAAACAGAGGCGCCGGCCAGATCCTTTTCCGTCAGACGCAGGCCGTCTGCCAGCTCAGACAGGGTATTAAAGCTGCTGCTTTCAAGGTTCAGGAACTCACCGCTCTTCAGCCTGTGGTATTTCAGGCGCCTTTGGTAGCTGGACAGGATGCCTGCCAGCTCATCCTCAGGAAGATCACCGGAGCTGATGGTCAGGTCCAGCAGGCCGCTTTTGATGGAAATACCGATCTGGGTCCTGGGAGAGTCCAGAACCCGGACCTTTTTCAGTCGTTCGGACACGAAGACATCACCGCAGCTGTAGATGTGGGGCAGGCCCTGCTGCAGGAAACGGAAGATGGCCCCGTCTCCGGTCAGAGACAGCACTTCCTCACCGTCATCTTCGGTGTCCGGGCTGAAATAGTGCCTCAGCTCCTGCAGAAGATGCTGCTCCGCGGCGCTGTCCCTGTAGCCCTTCTCCGTATTGACGGGGCTGGTCAGAAGGCAGCGGCGGCCGCCGTAATCCGCGTAAGCCCGGCAAATGATCCGGTCATTCTCCGGCATATCCAGATAGATGGAGAAGGCAGCGGCCGGCGGCATGTAATCCTCCAGCTCAAAGCCTTCGGTGATGGTATGGGCAAAGGGGGTCAGACGGCGGATGACGCCGCCGCAGAAGGCAGGCATCTGATCCTTGTCCAGAGTCAGGGTATGGTCAGGGACCCGGGCCGTCCTTTCCAGGAAAAGACGCATGGTCTGACTGAAGGCGTCGGAACAGTGACAGAGATTTTTGCCCGTCAGGATCCACAGATTTCTGGTACCGGGCAGGATATAGTAATCCTCCGTTTTCAGCTCAAAGCCGCCGGACTCGGTCCGGGACAGGAAGAGGGTCAGCGGCGGATCGGCCTCAATGATTCGGAGCCGGCTTTTTTGCCGGTCCTTTTCAAAAAACAGTTCATCCATGCCGGGCAGGGTCAGAAACTGTTCCGCACCCTGAGGAGACAGGGGCAGATAGCGCAGAGCCTTCAGGGTATGGTAGCTGTAGGTGTTTTCCTGCTGGTATTCGAAATGGCAGATATATTCCTCAATCCGGTCTGTGATGAAGCGGGCCATGGGCACACTTTCCGGGCTGAAGGCTTCAGGCTCGTGGCAGAAGGCCAGCTTCTGCCCGTAGCTGTGAAATTCTCTGTTTTGCATCAGACGGGCAAATTCGATCAGGTCCTTGAGCACGTATTTTTTATCGATCCCGATACGGAAGGCGGCATAAAGGCGGGTGCCCTCTGCCTTCAGAGTGGGCTCCAGGCTGATCATTCCCCAGATGTCCGGGCTTTTGCTGACCTGCATATCCCGGCCGGCGTAGGCCGAGATCAGGTCCTGGGCAGCCTGTCCCCGGCTGCCTCTGCTCATGCGCCGGTTCAGTTTTTCAAGACTCCGCCGGGACACATGTTTGAGCAGAAGAGCGACGCAGTGCCTGCAAAGACCCTCGTTTTCCTGATATTCAAGGCAGTCGCAGCGGCTGGAGACGATCCGGTCGCTGACCTCGTCCACCAGAACCTGGGTCTCATGGTCCGTGCCGTCCGCGTCACTGATCAGAGCGGAGACCGTTTCCATGTCGGAAAAGGCGTGGGGGACACAGGCGTAATCCCTGATCCGGCTGCCGGCCAGGAAGATATCCTGACCACGCCGGTAGTTTTCTTCCGTTGCGGCCTGTATGATCACCGAACGATCAATGCTCATTAACTGTCACTCCTGTCTCTGGTATGGTAATCGACCTGCATCAGACAAAGCCCTTTGGCCGGGGCGGTAAAGCCTGCCAGAGGTCTGGACCGGGCCGCGATCAGGTCAGGCATGCTGTCAGCCGGCCGCTTGCCCAGGCCAACCTCCAGAAGGGTCCCTGTGAGGATGCGGACCATGTACTGAAGAAAACCGCTGCCGTGATAGGTCAGGGTCAGATAGTCCCCCTGCCTTTCGATTTCAATGCTGTCCACCCTGCGTACGGTGGACTTTTTCATGCGGGGATTGCCGCAGAAGCTGGCGAAATCCTGTTCACCCACAAGGTCCCGGGCTGCCCGGCGCATCCTCCGGATATCCGGGACGCCCTCCGGCACGTAGACGTATTTACGGTCAAAGACAGGCTTTCTGCTGCCCACATAGCAGGTGTAGCGGTAGGTCTTTCCCAGGGCATTGTAGCGGCTGTGGAAGCGGTCGGAGGCCTGCTTCAGGGAAAGGACGCAGATATCCTCGGGCAGATAGCGGTTCAGATAGGCCAGCATTTCATCCTCGGTCATCTCTGTCTCCAGATGGGCATTGGCTGTCATGCCGCGGGCATGGACGCCGGCATCCGTCCGTCCGGCCCCGATGACCTCCACCGGCCTGCCGGTCATTTCCGAAAGTACGGACTCAAGCTTTCCCTGTATGGTCAGATCATTGCCGGGCTGATGCTCCCAGCCGTAATAACGGGAGCCGTCATAAGCGATGGTCATTTTGATATTCATCTTCATTTGCCCTTAAGGACCTCCTCAGATCGTTTTTTGACTATCCGTTTATTATAGCATACTTTTCCTTTTTATTTAAGTGAATCGATGAATATGGCTTGTAATTAGCGGTCAAATCAGTTAAAATTGAGTCTGTCTTTTTTGAGTGAACGATAATGGAGGTATGACGGATGGGAAAAGAACTGGTCATCGTTCTCAACTTCGGAGGTCAGTATAATCAGCTGATCGCCAGAAGAGTCAGGGAATGTCATGTATACTGTGAGGTCCTCCCTTACACGAAGAGTGTGGAGGAGATCAGGGCCCTCTCTCCCAAAGGTATTATATTCACAGGCGGTCCCAACAGTGTCTATGACGAGACATCGCCTCACTGTGATCCGGCCATTTTCGACCTGGGTATTCCTATCCTGGGAATCTGCTACGGCTCCCAGCTCATGGCCTGGACTCTGGGCGGTGAGGTGGCCACAGCGCCGGTGAGCGAGTACGGTCATACCAGGGTGGCTGTGGACAATAAGTCATTGCTTTTTAAGGATGTCAGCAGTGAAACAGTCTGCTGGATGAGTCATACGGATTATATAAAGGAAGTGCCTGAAGGCTTCAGGATCACAGCCCATACGGATGTGTGTCCGGTGGCGGCCATGGAGAATGCCGAAAGGAAGCTGTACGCGGTCCAGTTCCATCCGGAGGTTCAGCATACGACTGAGGGTATGAAAATGCTGCACAGCTTTGTCTATGATGTGTGCGGCTGCAGCGGCGACTGGCAGATGTCTTCCTTTGTGGAGTCCACGGTTCGTGAACTTCGTGAGAAGATCGGCAGTGACCGTGTGCTTCTGGGTCTGTCCGGCGGTGTGGATTCTACGGTGACCGCAGCCCTTTTATCCCGGGCCATCGGCGACCAGCTGACCTGCGTTTTCGTGGACCACGGCCTCATGCGTAAAAATGAGGGCGATGATGTGGAGCGCATTTTCGGGTCTGAGGGGAACTTTAATCTGAATTTTGTCAGGGTGAACGCTCAGGATCGTTTCTTTGAGAAGCTGAAGGGCTGTCATGTGCCTGAGCGCAAGCGTAAGCGGATCGGCCGTGAGTTTATCGAGGTTTTCGGTGATGAGGCCCGCAGGCAGGTGGACAAGGGCAGAATCCGTTATATTGCTCAGGGCACCATCTATCCGGATGTGGTGGAGAGCGGCGACAAGAAGTCCAGTGACGTGATCAAGTCCCACCATAATGTGGGCGGTCTGCCCATTAAGCTGGTGAAGGAGCTGGGCTTTGAGCAGCAGCCCATCGAGCCGCTGCGTATGCTTTTTAAAGACGAGGTGCGTCAGGTTGGACGTGAGCTGGGCATTCCTGAGGAACTGGTCAGCCGTCAGCCTTTCCCGGGCCCGGGCCTGGCTGTCCGTATCGTAGGGGATGTCACGCCTGAGAAGGTCCGGATGGTCCAGGAGGCGGACGCGATCTTCCGTGAGGAGCTGGCCAGGGGCGGTGTGGATACGCAGCTGGGTCAGTACTTTGCAGCCCTTTCCAATATGCGCAGTGTCGGCGTGATGGGAGACCACCGGACCTACGGTCTGGCCATTGTCCTGCGTGCCGTCCTGACGACAGACTTTATGACTGCGGAAGCTGCCGAGATTCCCTGGTCCGTCCTGCAGACCAGCATGAACCGCATCATCAACGAGGTGAAGGGGGTTAACCGGGTCTTCTACGACCTGACCAGCAAGCCGCCGGGCACCATTGAATTAGAATAATAACATCGATCTCGGAAACCCAATATTTATGCGGGTTGCAAGCATATTTGCTTAGTCTGTGACAACAAAATGACAACAGTAATCTAAATCTGATTATTCTAAAGAACAAAAGGCTATCTGATTCAAGGTGGATTCAGATAGCCTTTTTCTTTTTGTTTATCCGACGTTAACGGATGGAGGGCGGGTAATGGAGCTTCCACTCTTCATAAGCAGCAGAAGAATCGAAATCAGCCTGGCCGTTCTTTCTGGCTTCGTTCCATTTCAGCAGCATATCGAAGAGCTCGGTATAGTCCTTGCGAGAACGATCCAGGCGGAGGCAGAGTTCGCCATCAATCTCGTCCACATGGATCCCGTATGTTTCTTCCAAATCGAAGAACATGTACATGAGGCCTATGTAAGTGTTGTAGTCAGGATCGGCGATAGCCTTTGGCTTGACCTTAAGCACCTTTGCCATTTCCTGAATCACGTCCTCTTTGGGCGTCCGGCTGCCGGATTCATACTGGGCGACTCTGACATCAGCCGACCGCTCCGGGAACCCCAGCCCAATACCCAGATCCTTCTGCGTCATACCGCGCAGCGTACGGATACGCTTGATGCGCTCCCCTATGTTCATGATAGCACCTCCTGAAAAGGTTAAGCATAAATGCTAAGTGTAGTATACAGGATGAATCTCAGAAATGCAAGAGGAAATTAAGCAAAAAAGTTAAATATTTCCTCTGAGACTACTTGACATAAGCAAATATGCTTAGTATAATAGCGGATGGCTAAGCAAATGTGCTTAGTGCAGACAACTGAATGACCGTCTGAACTGAGATAAACCGCGAGGATCCCGAACAGGGGGAGCGCCCCAGAGTATGGAGAAACAAATAAGTTTCTTACCGCCGAACGCCGAACAGGGGGCCAGGAACAAGGCCTGGACACAGAAATGGGGATGGCACAGCGCCGAACAGGGGACATGCCTGTCAGGAAGCAGCAGAGGGTAGAGCGGCAAAGGAAACAACAAAAGGGTGTCACAGGAGCAGTGCACCCAAAACACCACCAGAGAAAGGAGGCGATCACATGGACACTTTATTCATGACCGCGGATGAAGTCGCAAAAGAAATGAATGTCTCCAAGGCCTATGCCTATAAAGTCATTCAGCGAATGAACGCAGAGCTTGCAGAAATGGGTTATTACACCGTTTCCGGCAAGGTAAACCGAAAGTATTTCATGAAAAAAGTCGATTACTGCGACGGGAAGGAGAAAAAGTAATGCCGGTATACAAGGAAAAAAGCGGTACCTGGCGAGTGAATTACCGTTTTACCGACTGGACGGGCGCCAACAAGCAGACTACCAAGCGCGGGTTTGCCACCCGGAGGGAGGCCGTTGCCTGGGAGAAGGAACAAAGCATCAAGCTGAAGGCATCCCTGAATATGACTTTCGGCAGCTTTGTGGATCTCTACACCGCCGATATGAAATGCAGGGTACGGGAGAACACCTGGCAGTCAAAGGATCACATCATCCGGACGAAGATCCTGCCGTATTTCAAGGATTGTAAAATAGGGGATATCAATTCCAGAGACGTCGTAACGTGGCAGAATGAGCTTTTATCCCTGACGATGGATAACGGTGAACACTATTCTCAGAACTATCTGAAAACGGTCCACAATCAGCTCAGCGCCATCTTCAATCACGCGGTGAAGTACTACGGCCTTCCCAAGAATCCAGCGGCTCTCGCCGGAAACATGGGCAAGGAAGAGAAAAAGGAAATGCAGTTCTGGACGCAGGAGGAATACCGCAAGTTTGCTGATGCCATTATGGACAAACCAATGTCGTTTTACGCCTTTGAGATGCTGTATTGGACCGGAATCCGGGAAGGAGAGCTTCTGGCCCTTACACCGGCCGATTTTGACCTTTCAGGAGGTACTGTGAGCATCAACAAGTCCTATCAGCGGATCGACGGGAGAGACGTCATTACAGATCCTAAAACACCCAAATCCAAACGGGTGATCCGGATGCCGGATTTCCTGGTTGAAGAGATCGAAGAGTTCCTGCAGATGCTCTATGGAATCGAAGATGATCAACGGATGTTCGCCGTTTCTAAGCACTTTCTCCATCATGAAATGGATCGTGGCGCTGCAGCAGCCGGTGTGAAGCGGATCCGTATCCATGATCTCCGGCACAGCCACGTCAACCTGCTGATCCACATGGGCTTTTCGGCAGTGGCGATTGCAGATCGCGTCGGGCATGAAAGCATCGATATTACTTACCGTTATGCACACCTGTTCCCTTCTATGCAGGAGGAAATGGTGGAGAAGCTGAACGGCATCAGAAAAAAAGAAATGGAGGAATCAAAGCATGTCAGCTAAAAGTATGGACAAACACAATCGTTGGCGCAGTGTTACCGTAGCCTTTCGGGTATCCCCCGAGGAAGCGGAGCAGCTGAATCGCTTTGTAAGGCTCTCGGGGCTCTCTAAGCAGGATTATCTGATTCGCAGGATCCTTCACCAGGAAGTCACGGTCATCGGCTCTTCGAGAGTGTATAAGGCTCTGAGGGGCCAGATGGCAATCACCCTGGCGGAACTGAAGCGGATTGAAGCAGGTCAGGCGGTCGATGATGAGCTTCTGGACGTCATACGAATGATGACAGTCATCCTGGGCGGGATGAAGAAAGAAGAGGTGTAAGTATGGACAACGATGTTTATTTCACGGACGACAAGAGGATTTCTTTTCTTATGATTCCCTGGGCGTTGATCACAGAACCAATGTTTCAGGATCTGTCAATGGAAAGCAAAGTCCTGTATGCAATGATGCTGGACCGCATGGGGCTCTCAAAAAAGAACAACTGGCTCGATGAGCGAAAACGGGTGTTCATCTACTATACGGTAGATGAGATCATTGAAAAGATGGGCTGCTGCAAGCAGAAAGCAGTGAAGCTCCTGAAAGAACTGAAAGAGATCGGCCCGCCGGGACTGTGTGGATAAGTCTGTGGAAAGGGATTTCAAGAAGAATGATTCCCAGACTTCCTGTAGTCTGTATTTCATACCTCATGAAGGATGAAAATCATACCCTAATAATACTGATATAAACAATACTGAAATAATCAACACTCATTCCTTTCCTATCCGGAAGGAAACTTCAGGAACGACCGGCGCAGGTACATAAGGCTGCTAAATCAGAAAACAACAGGGCAAATCGCCCTTTCATAATGCACTGCTTCTTTTCTTTTTGAATCGCAGACTTAAGTAAAAAAAATCAGACTTAAGTTGAGATATCAGAACAGATATAGTATAATCTATACAAATATTTACACTGGTTGTATCTGTTTCAATATTGTTTCCTGAAAAAGGAGAAGAAACATGGCAGTAACATACAAAAAACTATGGCATATTCTGATCGATCGGAACATGAAAAAGAAGGATCTTGAGCAGTTGGCCGGAATCACGCATTATCAGATGTGCAAACTGGCGAACGATAAGGATGTTACAACTGATGTGATAGGGGCTATCTGCGCGGCTTTAAATGTTAGAAGTGATGAGATAATGGACTTTATTCCT
>CADAIF010000019.1 GCA_902787905.1 uncultured Lachnospiraceae bacterium | reverse complement strand
GGAGATGGATGAGCAGACCATTATCATCGGTTATGCCATGCCCGGCCTGGCAGACAGCCTGAAGCTGTCGGATTTTGAGCCCACAGAGGAGATGGAGATCCCTGACTTTGTGGAGGTGACGGCTTCTGTCACGGATTTTGAGCTGGATTTTACAGCCACAGTGATCACCGGCGGCCTCTTTTCCGAGATTGAAGATGAGGATCTGAAGGACGGGGACGACCTGGCAGATCATATGAAGGAGCTGACGGATGCTTCCGGAGAGCTGGTGGATGCCACGGCGGAGATGGCCAAAGGCGCCGGAACTTTCGGAGACTATCTGGCGCAGTACACGGAAGGCGTCAGCGCCGTGAGCAGCGGCGCGGCTCAGCTTTCTGACGGCATGGCGCAGCTGAATGAGAAAAAGACGGCCCTGTCCGACGGGGCCAGGCAGCTCTCAGCCGGTCTGTCCCGGCTGGATTCCCAGCTGAAGAATTTCAGCCTGGACGGGGGCAGTCAGATCGATATGGCAGGTGCTGAAAAGGCAATGAAAGCGCTGGCTGCAGACGCCCAGACCCTGGGCGGCGCCCTGACTCGGATCCAGTCAGCCATGGCCGGTCTTTCTTCCCTGGAGGAGGCTCTGACAGGCTATCAGACAGAGGCCGGGACTCAGATTGGGACGGCAGCCCAGGCTTTGGCGCAGGTGGACCTTTCCGGGGCAGATGCTGCCGCAGACAGTCAGGCAAAGGCTCAGGCCCGGGAGGCCGCGGAGGCTGCAGTGCTGGATGCGCTGGCAGGGACAGACCTATCAGAGGAGGAGAAAGCCTCTGTGTGCAGTCAGGTGGCCGACGCAGTGGAGAACAGTATCAGCGTCAGCGGGGTGACGGGGGATGCCCAGACCCGGGTGGAGACGGCAAAGACGGCGCTGGCCTCCATGCCTGAGGCAGAACTGCCTCAGATCAGCATTGATCCCTCTGTTATGGAAACCATCTCCGGGGCGGCTTCGGATATGCAGACCCAGCTTCAGACCCTGGGCGGCCTGGCAGAAGGCCTGTCCGGTATGGGCGAGCAGATGGCCGGCGCAGGCCAGGCACTGGAGGAACTGAAGAAGGGTGTCAGCCAGCTGGCCCAGGGAAGCCAGGGCCTGTCTGAGGGCATCGACGCCTATAATGAAGCCATCGGCCAGCTTTGCACCGGTATGAGCGGCTTAAATGATGGCGCGGCCCAGCTGGGCAGCGCAGGCACGGAGCTTAAGGATGGTTACAGTGCCATGGCCGAGGGCAGCGAAAAGCTCCACGACGGCTTCGCTGAATTTGACAAGGAAGGCATCCAGGAGCTTGGAAAACTGGCAGGCGATGACCTGACCGCGCTTTTAGACCGTGTCCGCGCCCTGCATCAGATCGACGCGGAAGGCGGCTGCTATTCCGGTCTGGCCGAAGGCAGAACCGGCAGCGTCCGCTACATTATTGAGACAGATGAGATTAAATAAAACGGGGGCTCTTAGCGTGACGCCTTAAGCCTCTGTCACCGGCTTTCCGTCGATATAGACGGCTTTTACAGACAGATCCGGTGTCAGCAGGACAAAGTCCGCGGCTTTCCCGGGTTCCAGACTGCCGATACAGGCATCCATGCCGATGACCTTTGCCGGCAGGGCGGTTGCCGAGTAGACGGCCGTCTCCAGAGGAATCCCGAAGGCCGCGGCTTTTTTGACCCCGTCCATCAGGTGGATGGCGGATCCGGCCAGGGTGTCTGTGCCCGCAAGGACTGCCCGGCCATTAAGCAGGGTGACGGCCTGGCCTCCCAGACGGTACTGGCCATCAGGCATGCCGGCGCAGGCCAGAGAGTCGGAGATCAGGGCCAGACGGTCCCTGAAAAGGCTGAAGGCCAGGCGGACCATAGCCGGATGGATATGCTGACCGTCTGTGATCAGTTCCACGCTGACGCCGCTGTCGAAGGCAGCGGCGGGGAGTCCCGGCGCCCGGTGGCCCGGAGGCGTCATGGCATTAAAGAGGTGGGTCACATGAGATGCGCCGGCCTCAAAGGCAGCCATGCAGCTGTCATAATCGGCGTCTGTGTGACCGAGGGAAACGGTGCATTTATGACGAACCCTGCGGATGAAGTCCATGGCACCCGGCAGCTCCGGGGCCACGGTCACCAGCCGGATCAGGCCGCCGGAGGCTTCATTCAGTCGGTCAAAAAGGTCAGGGTCAGGCGCTTTGAGGAAGGCTGGATTCTGAGCCCCGCACCTGGCCAGGCTGAGGAATGGCCCTTCCAGATTGATTCCGACAATCCTGGCTCCACCCGAGCGGCTTTGGTTCCCGGTCTGTTTTTTGTAAACCCGGCTGATCGCCTGCATCGCCCGGATCAGGGCATCCTCCGGCAGAGTCATGGTGGCGGGACACCAGCTGGTCACGCCGCCCGCCGCATAGTAACGGGCCATCTTTTCAAGCCCTTCCGGCCTGCCGTCACTGGCATCCTCGCCCACAGCCGCATGGGTATGTATATCTACAAGTCCCGGGATGAGCAGGCAGCCGCCGCCGTCGATGGCCTCTGCCTCAGGCCGGACCTGCGGGCCGGCTTCCCGGATGATCTGATCAAAGACGATGCCTCCGGGAACAAAGGATTTTCCCAGAAATAAGCGGACATTACGGATCTTCATATGGTTTCCCTTCTTTTCTTTCATTTACCCCTTTTGTACCATAAGTGAAAAAGGATGTAAAGATGCGGCTGCGTCATGAAATATCAGGCGCAGTCTTTTTGGATGATGCGGGAATGTCCGGGATAGTTTATAATATTATCAACTCATTACAATGGTGCAGCCATAATGCAGAAAAGGATTGTTTTATGAAAAAGAAGAGTTTGATAATAAGGATGATCGCAGGCTTTCTGGCAGCAGTCCTGGCCATCGGCGGCCCGGTCCTGCCGGCATCCGCGGCCTACGCCGCAGAGACGGCGCAGGAGGCGGCGGAAACCGAGACGGCCGACCTGCCTGCAGGGACTGAATGCGATGCCGGTGAAGCTTTTTCAGAAACCGAGGCCGTGGAAGATGTGATTTTGATGGCCGGACGTGAGATTCCCATGAGTGGGGACAGCGCCGGGGTCCGGGCAGAACTGCTTCAGAACGCTGACGGTACGGATACCCTTCACCTTTACGGCTCAGGGGTCCTTGGCGCCGTCGTTTACTATACCCTGCAGTCCTATATGGGAAATGTCACAGAAGTCGTGATAGATGAAGGCATCACGGAAATGAAGCTGGACTTTTTCGCGGATCAGACGAAGCTCAGGAAGGTGTCCCTGCCCGCCAGTCTGACCCGCATGGATGCGGATGCCTTCTCCGGCTGCCCTCTGCTTAAAAGTGCCGGCCCCTCAGGGAGCGGCTGTAATATTGAGTTTGCCTGGAAGGAAGCTCTGCCGGCCAATGCTTTTGCCGGATGTACTTATCTGACAGCAGTCATGCTGCCCAAAACCCTGAAATCCATCGGAGATTCCGCCTTTGACAGATGCAGCAGCCTGCCAGAGATCGGCCTGCCCTCCGGTCTGACAAGTCTGGGCTATCATGCCTTCTGCGGCTGCAGCAGCCTGACCGGCCTGTCCGTCCCGGCCGGGGTCAGCAGTGTGGGCATGGGTTTCATTCGTGATTGCCCGCAGCTTAAAAGCGCCGGTCCGGCAGGGAGCGGCTGTGATGTGATTTTTGGCTGGACGGCCAGCCTCCCCGATGAGGCATTTATCGACTGCAATAGCCTGACAAAGATCGTTCTGCCCTCCGGCCTGCCCCGGATCGGATCCAGCATGTTCCGGGACTGCAGCAGTCTGAAAACCATTTCCGTGCCGGAAACGGTGACGGAGATCGGTCGGATGGCCTTCGGCGGCTGCAGCAGTCTGACATCCTTTAAGATACCGGGCAAGGTCACGGCGATGCCGGGCGATGTCTTTTCCGGCTGCAGCAGCCTGACCGGTCTTTCTATTCCTGCAGGACTGACCACTTTTACCGGAGGCGGATGGCTCTCAGGCTGCACCGGTCTTAAAAGTGCCGGTCCGGCAGGGAGCGGCTGCAATATCGAATTCGCCTGGGAAAACGGAATCCCTGCCAGGGCCTTCGCCGGCTGCGACTGCCTGACAAAGGTGACGCTTCCTGACAGCTTTACGGACATCGGCATCGCTGCTTTTTCCAAATGCACAGGCCTGACAAAGGTGACGCTGCCCAGAGGCCTTGCTGTCATCAAGACAGATGTCTTTTCCGGCTGTAAGTCCTTGAAAACGCTGACCCTTCCGGCCTCTGTCAGCCAGATCAGTTCAGGTGCCTTTTCGGGCTGCAGCGGCTTGTCCGGACTGCGGATCGGGGCAGAGCATCTGAACATAGACAAGAAGGCGTTTGCCGGCTGTGACCGGCTGGTTTTTCACTGCTCACCAAATTCCGATGCCGCTTTGTTCGCCAAAGCCAATCAGATTCCCTGTGTTCTGACCCCGGTGCCCGTTAACGGCAAGACCGGCTGGATCCGCCTGGCGGGTACCGGCAGATATGATACCATGGCAGCCATTGTCGGGGCCGGTTTTTCCGGAACCGGCGGGACGGCGGTGGTGGCCACGGGGGCTAACTTTAAAGATGCCCTGGCAGCGGCGGGCTTTGCCGGCCTTTATCAGGCTCCGATCATTCTGACCGATGGCAAAAAGCTTTCCGGCCAGGCGGCATCGCAGCTCAAACGGCTGAAACCCAGGGAGGTCTATATCGCCGGCGGCAGCTTTGCGGTCAGCAGCAATGTCGAATCCGAGATCCGAAAGGAGACAGGCGCTGTCGTCTTACGTCTGTCCGGCAGCACCAGCGCCGGCACCAGCGCGGACATGCTGACCAAAGGTTATCGGAACCGGTACTTTAACGCCGGCTGGTCGGATACGGCCTTTATCGTGACCAATAAAACCTTCAAGGACGCCCTGTCCGCAGCGCCCCTGTCCTATTGCCTGCATATGCCGATTCTTTTGGCGGACAATGGCAGAAGCCTGAGCGCAGATGTACTGCGCGCACTGACAGGCTGCGGGATTCATAAGGTGATCATTGTCGGCGGTGAGCTGGCGGTCACCAAAGATGTGGAAAAGCAGCTGGGGCAGATCGGTATCAGCAGCCAGAACCTGACTCGCATCGCCGGCCGGACGGCCGTGGAGACCTCAGCGGCGATCGCGGAGTACGGCATCTCACAGGGAATGGCGGCCAACAAGATGGGCGTGGCCACTTCACAGAACTATCCGGATGCTCTGGCCGGCGCAGCCCTGTGCGGCCGAAACCATGCTGTCCTGCTTCTGGCGGATGACAAAGCTATGGGCAACACGAGTTTTCCGAAGAGGTATAAAGATGTTTTTGCCAACGGATACATCTTTGGCGGCACGGCAGCGGTAGGGAATAAAACGCTGAAAGCCCTGGAGGCTGCGGTAAAGTAAAGAAAGATTTTTGGTTTGCAAATGTAAAATAAATAAAAGAAACGCAAAATATACTTGACATACCCAGAAATGCAATATATAATTAACATCAGAAAAGGGAGACCCACACAGGAGCAGCAATCTTATGAGAAATCTAAAGCTGAAATTCCGAAGGATAGAGTTGAACATGTCCCAAACGGAACTGGCAAAAAAAGCCGGCGTTACAAGGCAGACGATCGGACTGATCGAGGCAGGGGAGTTTAACCCGTCAATAAAGCTTTGCAACAAAATCTGCCGGGCACTTGGCGTAACCTTAAATGACATTTTCTGGGAGGAAGAAGAAAATGAGGAAGAGTAATCTGGATGAAATGCAGGAGCAGGAACTTTTAAAGGTTGAACACAATGGGTGCTGGATCGCTTTCTGGGGTCTGCTGGCTGCGATGGCCGTACAGGGCCTTGCCTTTGGGGGCATGGACTTCAAAATGATGGCCGGTGAATGGATCGTGTTTATGGTGCTGGCCATTTACCTGGCGGTTGCCAGTGCACGCCGGGGAATCTGGGACAGACGGTTTGAAATGAATATGAAGACAAATCTGATCATTTCTGCTGCAGCTTCTCTGGCCTTCGGAGGCTTCACCGCACTTGTGGTATTGCTGAGATATCAGAAGCCTGAGGGAAGCATCGTGGCAGCGGTTATGACAACCATAGTCACTTTTGTTTTATGCTTTATTATCATGGGGATCGCTTTAAAAGAAACCAGAAAACGGAAAGAAAAGTTAGAAGAAGAGCCCGCAGACGCGGACAGAATATAGGAGGATCATCAAATGTATAAAACAGAAATTTTTAAGGTCGGAGCTAAGCTGTGGTCTGATAAAGCCAATGCGCAGGACTGCGCAGCGCTGGATGAATTGCTGAACCAGAGGGAAGCAGAAGGCTGGGAACTGGTCACATACGATTATATGGCCACGGATCTGCAGATCAAAGGCGCCTTTGTCATTACTTTCAGGAAAAGGGATTGACAGGAGCATACCTTTCATCGCAGACAACTTTAAAGGGGGCGTCGTACTTAAAGGATGAGTACGACGCCCCTCTTTGCGTCTATCTCCGCCTGAATGCGATAATAACAGCCGCGATCAGAAGGACTGGATGCAGATACCATAAAAACTCCAGGTTGCCGGTCAAAGCCAATAAACCAAACAGAGACAGAAATGCCGTTTACTTTTTAAAAAAAACTGTAACGAAGACGGGTTTTTCTGTATTAATATAATAGAAAGACGAAAAAGAAACACAGGAAGAGAGGTGAGATTTTGCAGAAAATGGATGAAATATATCAGCGGTACGCGCAGACGGTGTATCGCTATCTGCTCTCACTCACCCGGGACGCGGATCTGGCAGAGGAACTGACCCAGGAAACCTTTTACCAGGCGATCCGCTCCATCGACCGGTATAACGGAAGCTGCAAGCTGTCGACCTGGCTCTGCGCGATCGCGAAACATGCGCTCCTCAACTGGCGCAGAAAACATCCGGTTCAGGATGAAGTGGCTGAAGCGGACGGCCTCTCGGCATCTGCAGAGGCGGAGGTCATGCAGAAACATGACAGGATGGCGCTGATCGCGCGGATGCATGAACTTCCGGAGCCCGGCAGGGAAGTGATGTATCTGAGAGTCTTCGGAGGACTGTCCTTCGCGGAGATCGGAGAGGTCCACGGCAAAAGTGAAAACTGGGCGAGGGTGACTTATTACCGGATGAAGGAAAAACTGAGAAAGGAAGTGTCAGAATGAATAAGATTCCGTGTGAAGTGATCAGAGATCTTCTTCCTTCTTATATCGATGAGCTGACCAGTGAGGTCACAAACCAGGTGATCCGGGATCATCTGGCAGGCTGCGAAGACTGCCGCGCAAAATATGATTCCATGCATGCGGCGGAAGATATACCGCAGCCGGAGGGGCAGGAGAAGGAGGAAATCGATTTCCTGAAAAAGAATAAAAAGCGCAACCGCAGGATCGTGCTCGGAAGTATCGCCGGTGCAGTGGTACTCATTGCCGCTGTGCTTTGCGTGAGGGTATTTCTGATCGGCAATGGGGATGACCGGCAATGGGATGCTGCAAATCTGCAGGTTGAAGGGAAGTCCCTGAGTTTTGAGGCCGTGCCCACTGGCAGTGGATCTGCTGTCGCCGGTCTGACATTTGCCGAAGAGGCCGGGGTTGTTTCGGTGAAGGCACGGTCTGTACTGGCAAGCCCCATCTATCCCGGAAGCCGTCACGGGGAATATACGGCTCAGGAAGAAATATGCGAGATCCGGATCGGAGACCGTATCGTGTGGTCGGAAGGGGCCACCGTATCGCCCCAGGCAGCGGCACTTTTTGAGACCAGACATGAATTTGTCGGCGATATGCCTGCCAATCAGGAGACTGCGAATGCGATGAGCATGGGGGCTTATCTTGGCGCTTATCTGAATGAACTGGAAACGGCGCAGGAACCCTATGGCTGGAAGATCATTATGCCGCAGGAATTCGCAGCTTCGGAACTGGCACAGAAGGAACAGGATATGGATGCTTTCGGTCGGGTTCTGATCGGCCTGATCGGCAATCTGGATCATGTCAGCTTCGAATACGGAACGGAAAACGGCAGGATAACGCGGCTTATTACCGCAGCCGATGCGACCACATTTCTTGGCGAAGATATTAAAAACTGCGGAAACAACGTACGTACCCTGGATACACTGCTGACAAAAAGCGGCCTGAATCTGTATGTCCGCCCGGCACAGGAACATGAGGAAGCTCAGAACGAACTTTGGATCCAGATCATCAATGAGAGCGATACGGAAGTTCAGACCTTTGAGTTAGAGTGCTTCCGGGACGGTGAAACCTGCTCCACCGGTGCCGGGATGAACGCGGATAATACGCCGGTACACATCGGGGACAGCATGTGGATGAGTGTAACAGAACAGGATTTTGGCGGATCGCCGGAAGGGGCTTCTGTACTGGAGATGGCGGTCTCTGTGACGACGCCGGCCGGTGAAAGGATTGAAATCCCGGAAAAGCTCCGCATCGCACTCATACCCGGGACGGCCTGCTCATTCAGGCTGACAGGGAACCGGGCAGAGGGCTATACATTGATGCAGTAGAATGAATACGATATTTGAGAGATTTTAATAGTTCCCCACCTCATCAGTGTCCAAAATGATGCATAAATCGGCAGACAGACCGTCCAAAACGATGCATTTATATTGATAAGAAGAGCTCCCGATTACCGGTAAAATCCGGTGACCGGGAGCCTGAGTGATTTTACAGTAGTCCCTTTGTTTTTGTCTGGAATTCTGTTGTTGACATTTCTGCTCGTTTTGCTGCTTCAGTTACTGTAAGGAATCCGTCCTTTACCAGCCTTGCCAGTGCTTCCAAAAAACCTTCGGTCTTTTTGGCCTCCATCTCCTCTTTGAAAATTCTCTCTACAGCCTGCTTTTAAAGCTGACGGCCTTGCCCAGGATCCACTGATCCGGGCTCTTTTCATCTGACACGATGCGGCATAAGCGGATGCCTTTACCGCTTTCATAAACAGCAGCGATATCGCCGGCTTTCGGGACGGCGGACTGACTGATATAAACCAGGTCCCCTTCCTTTAAGTGAACATCTGCCCGGATATCATTCTCCGCGATCAGAAAAAAGTCAGGGCTCTCCTGCCCGGGAAAGGGATGAATATATTCAAAGGTATCCACGGACAGGCACAGAGTCTCCCGGATGACACCGGTACAAAGAGGGACTTTGACAGGTTTTTTGTCGGAATCCGGAATCTTCAGCAGTTCATCCTCATCCGGCAGCCAGCCCATCAGGACAGCCGGGTGGACCTGCAGGATCTGTGCCAGTGCGCTGATCTTTGACTGAGTCAGGTCTACGTGTCCGTTTTCGATCTTCGAGATCATGCTTTTATCCGCATAGCCCAAAAGTGCCGCAAGTTCGTTCTGTTTTATGTGCAGTGCCTCACGTCTTTTTTTAATGTTCTTATATAATTCCAACATATGAAAACCTCCGGAAACATCTAAAGAATAGCATGTAAAGCCGCGCGGTTCAATATTTTTCAACAGATTTCGATGCATTTCGACAGCTCTTTGCCTGTGCTGCCCCACTGCCTTGTGAGGTGAAAAAATATGTGCATGCCGCACGGTTGACATTGGGCACTTTTAAGGTTTATACTTTTGTTAGTTGAATGACATTCAACTAATATGAGATATATAAGGGGGGAGCGGATGAGCAATCTTGTAATGCTGAAGGAGATGATCAGGCGCAGCGGCCTGTCTCCGGATGAAATCGCCGAAAAAAGCGGTATTCCCTTAAAACGGCTGGGCCGCCTGCTGGAAGGCGGGGAGGAATTCAAGGCCTCCGATATGACGGCGCTCGGAGAAGTTCTGGGAATGAGCGGACCGGAATGCGGCGCTGTTTTTTTTAATACGAAGGTTGAATAAAATTCAACTTGCGGCCGGGTCATAAAACCGCGGGATTGTCTGACAGGATCGGGAGCATCATCAGCAAAGCAATAAAAGTGCAACAAAAACGCAATAAAATGTTGCTAAAACCATTGCCCATGAAAAAGTATCTATGTTATAATGAACAAAGGGTCGGGGTAGGTGTCTATTATTCCGAAGCTCATGGGAGGTGATTTTATGCCAAAGAAACTGGATCTGACAGGTCAGCGTTTTGGCAGATTGACGGTCATAGAAAGCTGCGGCAGTGATGGCAGTCGTTATCAGTCATGGCTTTGCAAGTGCGACTGTGGTAATGAAATCCACGCCAATACCAGGAATCTGATCCGGGGAACGATCTCCAGCTGCGGCTGTAAACCGGGGAAGCGCAGGGGCCGCAGGCCTGCCACTGAGGACCTGACCGGGCGGACCTACGCCAGACTGACGGTCATGTATCGCTGTACCGATACCGATATGGGTAATCTGTGGCACTGCAAATGCAGCTGCGGTAATGAAATCGACGTCACCAGGCGGGATCTGGTCAGTTCCCGGCGGAAAAGCTGCGGATGTCTGAAAAGGAAATCCCTGAAGGCCAGACCGGCTGAACAGAATATATGACGAAGGACTAAGGCAGTGCCTTCCTATAATGAGAGTTTCGCATAGAAACTCTTTTTTTTCTATAATGAGGAAAATTTTTGTCTTGTATGATACTATAATCATAAGAAACCCGGGAGGACTTACATATGAGGATACAGATTGATTTTCTGGATACAGATATTGCGGCGGCCCTGCTGCCGGTCTTTACCATGAAGCCGGACCTTGTGTATTATTTCTGTGACAAGCGCAGGATCAGGACCTCGGCGGCCAATCATGTGGCGGCAGCCATTCACGGCAGGCTGCCCGTGACACAGGTGCAGTTTATTCATGTCAAGCTTGATAATATGCGGGAGATCCGCAGTCGTATGCAAAAGGTTATGGACGAGTCTGCCGGCAATGAGATCTATGTGGATCTGACAGGCGGTGAGGAGCTCATGATTGCCTGCGGCTATATCATGGCGGTGGAGAAGGGCGCTGTGCCCATCACGGTGGATATGAAGACGGAAAAGATCATCCACGTGGTCAGCGGCAAGGCCCTGGCCAGGGTTGAGCATCTGAAGCTTACGGATTATCTGACGGCCTGCGGCGCCAAACGTCTGATGCCTTCTCATCAGATGCCGCTTCCGGCGGAGTATTCACGCATCTGCGCCATGGCGGAGCTCCTGTTTGACCGTACCCGGGACTGGGAAAATCTCTGCTTTTTTATCAGTAAAACCGCCAGCGAGGCCCCCGGGATCATGGAGTTTTCACTCACGGATGCCTTCAGACGTAAGAACAGGCGGGCGCAGGAGCTCCTGGATGCCTTTGTCAGCTACGGTTTCCTGAGGAAGGGCGGAGAGGACAGGTACATCTTTCCGAACAAAAGAGCCAGATCCTATATGACGACCTACGGCATCTGGCTGGAGCTTTATCTTTACATCCGTCTGCAGGAATCCTTTGACGAGGTGTCTCTGGGCGTGGTGATCGACTGGAACGCCGGGGATGAGATCGATACGGTGGACAATGAGATCGATGTTTTGGTGATGCGCAGGTCCGCCCCCATTTTCATCTCCTGTAAAATGACAAAGCCTGCGGCAGATGATGTTTATGAAGTGGGATATCTGGCTTCACGTCTGGGCGGCGTCATGGGACGCGGTGTGATCGCCACGACCTTTAATGTGGCGGATACCAGGGAGTTTGATATGGGAATCTACCAGCGCCTGAAAAAGATGCATGTGGGCGTGCTTGAGGCTCAGGCCCTGAAGGGGGCCAATATGGCACAGAAGCTGGCAGCGGCCCTTGAGACTGCGGACAACATGTAAAAGCGGAAGATTTTGGAGAGAGGGGGCTGCGTGATGAGACTTGGAATTGTCGGCGCCGGCAATATTGCGGCGGTGATGGCGGATACGGTCAGAAGGATGCAGGCGGCCGGGAACATGCGGGTGACCCTGAAGGGCATCGCTTCCCGAAGTCTTGAGAAGGCGGAGCGGTTCGCGGCGGAATATGAGGCAGAGAAGGCCTATGGCTCTTATGAGGCAATGATGGCGGATGAGGACATCGATTTTGTCTACATTGCGGTGCCCCATTCCCACCATTATGAGACGGCCCGTCTGGCTTTGGAACACGGAAAGCATGTCCTGTGCGAGAAGGCCTTTACCGGTAATGCAGGCCAGGCCAAAGCGCTTTTTGATCTGGCGGCCAAGAAGGACCTGCTGATCACGGAGGCCATCTGGACCCGTTACATGCCTTCCCGGCGGCTGATCCGCATGCTGGTGGAGAGCGAGGCCATCGGCCATGTGCACACGGTGATCGCCAATCTGGGTTATCCCATCGATCACAAGGACAGGATCCGTCTGCCCGAGCTTTGCGGCGGCGCTTTGCTGGATCTGGGCATCTATCCGCTGAATTTCGCGGAGATGATCCTGGGACGGCCGGACAGGGCGCAGGCGGTCTGCCTGAAAAACGCGGAAGGGGTGGATATCAGGGACCAGTACACCCTCTTTTATGATCAGACCGGCTGCATGGCCATCCTCTGCGCCGATGCGGGCAGTGTCTGCGACAGGAGCGGCCTGATCTTCGGCAGTCAGGGCTATATCCGGATCGAAAATATCAATAATCCTGAGAAGATAGAGATTTACGATATGCAGCATGTCCTTATGCGGACGGTCAGCTGCCCGCCTAATCTTACGGGCTATGAGTATGAGCTGATCGAGACCGTGGAGGCCATTAAGGCCGGGCAGCGGGAGTGCCATTCCATGCCTCATGCCGAGACCCTGCATATGATGGAACTGATGGATGAAATCCGGTCTCAGATGGGGGTCGTCTATCCGGATGATCATCTGTGGAAATGATCCATATGAAAAGACCGTGAAAGCCGGCAGTTTTGCAGGTTTTCACGGTCTTTTATGTTGAGATATTCTGTCTATACCGGTCTGGAGTCACCGTGTCTGACAAAGAGCATGGTGATGAAGGAGCCGATCACGAAGACGACGGCGTAGGGGAAGAGGACGGTCATGCCCAGCCGGTCCATCAGGAAGCCGGAGAAGATGGGGGTGATGACCTGGGCGGCCATGGAGGCCGTGTAGTAAAAGCCTGTATATCTGCCCACATCGCTGCCGGAACACATCTCCACGACCATGGGGAAAGAGTTGACATTGATGGTGGCCCAGCCGATACCGGCCAGGGCAAAGAGCAGGTTCATCATCAGGGCCGGACTGTCAGCCCGCATGAAGACGGCGGCGCCGAAGGCAATGGCCAGCATAGCCACACCAGCCAGGATGCTCTTTTTCCTGCCCACCTTAGAGGCGATCATACCCACCGGCAGATAGGCCAGGATGGCCGCGATCTGGGCAATGATCAGGGTCAGGTTGTAGTCCTTGTGCAGGATGTTGCTGGCGTAGACCGAAAACTTGGATGTGATGGCATTGTAACCTGTAAACCAGAGGACGATGGACATGAGCAGGAAAATGAGAGACCGCTTCTGGCCGGCGCTTAAAATGGCGCTTCCGGAGGCTTTTTCTTCCTCGCTCTCATCCGGCCCGTCATCCAGACCCAGACGTCTGCTTTCCTCCTGCATTTCCCTGACGAACTGCGGCTCGTGAACGGTCAGCAGGAAGATGATCAGGGCGGCAATCATGATGCCGGCGATGATCAGATAGTAACGGGTGTAATTCATCATGGAGTTCTTCAGAGCCCCGGTGGCAAAGACGATGCCCAGGATCAGAACCAGAATGCCGCCGGCAGTGCCCATCAGATTGATGACGGCATTGGCCTTGGACCGCAGCGGCTTGATGGTGACGTCCGGCATGAGGGCCACGGCTGGTGACCGGAAGGTGGCCATGGAGATCAGGGCCATCAGCAGCAGGGCGATAAAGAAGATCAGGGGCCCCGGCGAGTCGTGGGTGATCTGCCGGATATAGGCAGATCTGGCCGGAACCACATAGGCGGTATATTCGGGATTGACGACGCCCTCTGTCTGGCTGCTGATCTGCGTGAAGGCCTCCTCTGTATAAAGCTCGGAGAGGACAAAGGCCTGCCCGTCGGGCGTGATCAGCGGCGTATCTGCTTCAGACGCGTAGATGACGGTCATGGCGGCCGGATCATCGATGGCGGAAACCGCGCTGATCTGCTTCAGCTGGGCCGCGTCCGCAAAGGAAAGGGCGATGAAAGCCGCGACGGCCACGATGGTGCCGACGATGATAAAGGGGGTGCGGCGGCCTCTTTTGTGATGCGACCTGTCAGAGATGGCGCCGAACAGGGGCAGCATGAAGAGGGCCAGGATGTTGTCCAGTGCCATGATCACGCCGGATACCGCCTGAGACATGCCGAAGGTGTTGGTCAGCATCAGGGGAATGGTATTATCGTAGGCCTGCCAGAAGGCACAGATCAGGAAAAAGGCAAATCCGACACAAATGGTCCGTTTATAGTTCAGTTTCACAGGGGATTTCCTCCTTTCATCGGCAGCAGATGCCGTCAGTTTCAGTATAAAGACCGTGCAGAAAAATGTCAACAGCTTGACATTGCTACGCAAAAGTAGTATTATAGGAACAGGAAACAATACTACTCAAAAGTAGCAATATAAGGTGCGAGGTGACGAACTATGAAGGATAAAGAAGTTTATACACTGGCGGAGATACGGGAGCGGCAGGCCTGGGCAGTGGCACAGCTGTTTGATCTGTTAGATGAGAACGGCAAGGCCCTGACCCTGGACGAAAACGGACAGCTGCCGGCGGAGGATCTGGCGGATCTGATCCCCCTGAAGGAATGGGCGGCCATGCACGGCATCTCTCCGGCGACGGCCAGGCAGAAGGCCGGACGCGGGGCCCTGCGCACAGCCCGCAAGGTGGGCCGGGACTGGATGATCAGCCGCTATGAACCCAATGAAGACCATCGTTTCCGGAGCGCGCTGACCGTCAGCCAGGATAAGGTACCCATGCTGGCACCGGTGCTGCGTTATCTGCTTATGGTGGAACAGCAGGCCCTGCCGGACCTGATGAAGGGCGGCCATTCCCACGGGGATTACTGCCGTAAGGTCTTTTTGGACCTGCGCAGGCAGATGAATGCCAATGAAAAGGTCTTTTTCGACCTGATCTGCAAGGAAATGGCGGATCATCCGGACAGCGTGGTCCTGAGCATTTCCCATGAGGATCTGATCGCCAATATCCGGGATGAAATGCTGGAGGAGACCTTCGATTTTTCGGACTATCTTAAAGTGCTGGGGAACCTTTCCCGGGATCTGATGAGCAAGGTCATCGATCTGAAGATCCGTACCGCCGGTCAGACCATGATGCTTTCCTGGTGCCGGTCCATGACCTGGCAGCATGAGCAGATGGGCAGCCTCTTTTTCGTGCCCACGGACTTCTTCCGGCTGATCGTGGCCGGGCTGAACGCCTCCTGAAGTCGTCAGATTTTATTTAAGTGCAAAAATTTTCAAGAAAATTATTTACAAATCTCAAATATTTGGTATCATAGAGATATGGAAGGTTAGCTCAGCTGGGAGAGCGCTCGCTTGACGTGCGAAAGGTCGCAGGTTCGATTCCTGTACCTTCCATTTTTCTATGTCAGGACATATATAATATATGTCCTTTTTTATTTCGGCAACTTGAGCAGAAAATGTATCCTGCACAGGCTGCCTTTTTGATGTTTTCCATAAACTTAAATGCAGATGCAAAAGCTGTATTGTAAATCAAATATTTTTACGCTAAACTTAAAGAAGCAGCCATAAAAAACAAGCTATAAATCTATAGGGTAAGGTATATGGAAAACATATTGATCTTTCTGGAAATGATCGGCGGCCTGGTGCTCTTTCTGTATGGAATGAATGAGCTGGGCAACTCTCTGAAGAAACTTTCGGGAAGCAAACTTGAACTGATTCTCGAGAAACTGACGGCGAATAAGTGGAAGGGTGCCATCCTG
>CADAIF010000018.1 GCA_902787905.1 uncultured Lachnospiraceae bacterium | reverse complement strand
AAGGGTTCGGCGCTTTCCTGTTCATTTTTATACCTCTTTATATCTTTGTTGTTCTTTTATATCTTTTTATATCTCCCATCCCATTTTATATCTTTTTATATCTTCTGTCAATCCGAAGGAGATAAGAGAGCCAGGCGGGGACAGGGGCCGGTTCTGTGTCTCCCTTTTGAGAAAAGGTAGACACAGAACCGGCCCCTGTCCCCGCCTGGCTCCTTCAATTAATTGAACACTCTCAGGACTGCCATCACGTAGCAGCTGTGGGCGTTGATGCCGTTGGTCTGCACCACATCGGGCCAGGACTCAATGATCCGGTTGCCGCCCAGATAAATAGCGGAATGCACCACAGAACCGTTTTTGCCGTAGATGATGATGTCGCCTCTCTCTCGCTCACTGTAGCTGACATGCTTCAGATAGGGAGAGGTGTAGATATTGGCGGACTCATACTCATAATTGATATTGGCATGACGTACCGGGTTGATGGGGGACATGTCGATGCCCGCCGCGAACAGGGCCTGCATGACCAGACCGCTGCAGTCCAGGCCGTAGCCTGGCGCGCCGGAGGCGCCGATGACATAATCATCGCCCAGATAGTCATAGGCTCTGTCGATCATGGCTTCAATGCAGTCTTCTCTGCTGCTGTTACGATTGATCTGCAGGGGAGACGCGTAGGCGCCGAGATAATCCCAGAAAGCCCTGTCATGACCCAGAGCCGCCCATGTGGCCGGTCCGACATAGCCGTCTGCCGTCAGGCCGTTGGCCCGCTGGAAGCTCATGACTGCGGATCTCAGGGAGTTGCCGAAGTAAGCGCCGCCCATACCGACATAGCTGCCGTTGTAGTAGCCCCGGCGTCTCAGGTCCTTGATGACCTGGGCAACGATCAGGCCCTCATCACCGACAGTGACAAAGTAATTGTCCATGGTCAGCCTGATATTACTGTCGTGGATCTGGTAGTAACCAGCCGGGTTCTGATACCTGCGGTCCTTCCACTCCAGCTCGCCGGAAGCCTTACTGAAATAATAGTAGCTGCCGTCGATCTTCTGCTCACCGTAAAGCATCCAGCCGTCAGCGTTGTAGTAGACCTTTTTCCGGCCGGTCTTGCCGCCCGGAATCGTGGCAAAGCCGGTGATCATCTCGCCGGAAGCCTTGCTGAAATAATGCCAGTGGCCGTCGATCTTGCGCTCGCCGTAGACCATCCAGCCGTTGGCGTCGTAGTAGACCTTCTTTCTGCCGGTCTTGCCGCCCTTGATGGTCCTGAAATCAGCAGCCGCCATCTCACCGGACTGGTCAAACCAGTGCCAGTGGCCGTTTACCTTATACTCGCCGTAGACCATATGACCGTCGGCGTTGTAGTAGACCTTCTTCTTCCCGGTCTTGCCGCCGGGGATGGTCCTGAAATCAGAGGTGACCACCTCACCGGACTGGTCGAACCAGTACCAGAAGCCGTCGATCTTATGCTCACCGTAGAACATGCCGCCGTCTTCGCCATAGTAGACCTTCTTTTTCCCGGTCCTGCCGCCCGGAATTGTCTTCCAGCCGGTCACCATTTCGCCGGTGTTTTTATTGAACCAGCGCCATTTGCCTTCCAGCTTCTGCTCGCCGTAAAGCATGGCCCCGTCCTGGCCGAAGCCGTAAACCTTATCCTCTACGGTCACCAGGCCCGTCTGCATCTCAGCCGTCGCCGGATCAAAATAATATTTCTTACCCTCGATGGTCTGAAGACCGGTCACAGCCGCCCCGTCCTTATAATAGGACTTTGTGCCGTTCTCATTGTCCTGCCAGCCATCTGTCTGGCTTTCTGTCTCATCTTCAGTCTCAGACTGACTCTCAGACTCATTCACCAGAAGCTCTGTCTCTTCAGTCTCTGTTTCCGTCTCAGTCGCTTCTGTCTTCTCTTCTGTCTCGGAGACGCTTTCTGCCTCCTCGGTGAAAGCCTCCGTTTCCGTAAGGTTCTCGCCCACGGTTTCCGTCACTTCTTCAATGACCGTTTCCGCCTCTGTCTCATCAACAGAGGCTGCCGAAGCAGCCTCCGCAGGTGTCAGAATTTCTGCGGCCAGGACCGGCTCAGCAGCCATACAGATGCTGAGAGTCGCAGCCAGCAGGGCGGTATAAACGCCTTTTCTGCTCTTCATAAATACTCACTTTCTTATCTTATCTGATCTGACCACATATATCAGTGGCAGCCGTACTGATCACACTTCCAGGCCATGTTCGGATCGGAGGGATCCCAGGTATGCCAGGAAGGCAGCTTATACAGGGAGGGCTTGCCCATGGGGTCGTCATAGGAATCACCGTAGAAGATGGTGATCTTTGTGCCCAGATAGCAGTTGTCATAAATCCACTTGGCATCGACAGCTCTCATACGGACGCAGCCGTGGGAAGCCTGTCTGCCCAGATTATTGAAAGCGGATACCGACATATCTGTCGGATCGTTAGCCGTGTAGGAATAGATGGAATGGATCAGGAAGTCTCCGGTGATCTGGGTGACCCACTGTCCCCAGGTCGGGCCCATCATGCGCAGCCAGCGCCATCTTGCCGGTGAATAGTAAGTGCCTGCCGGTGTGCCGTTATTGGTACCGGTGGAGCAGATAAAGGAGCAGATGGGGAAGTTGTAGCTGCCGTCCAGGAATCTGGTGTAGATCGTGGTCGTATTCGTGGTCTTGTTGATCCTGATGATGTAGGTCTGATCCTTACCCTCTTCATAATCCAGACCGTCGCGGAACTGCCTGTCGCTGTTCAGCATGGATCGCAGATCCCTGATCTGGGAACCGGCGTAATTGTAAGCCAGCCAGTTGCCGCCCGTCTTCTTGAAGGTGACCAGGATCTCGCCGGAAGCCGGACTTGCGTAGTAGTAGTTGGAACCATCCTTGAACCAGCCGTAGACCATCCAGCCATTGCCGTTATAGAAGACCTTCTTCTTGCCGGTCTTGCCGCCCGGGATGGTGGCAAAGCCCCTGGTCATCTCACCGGAGGCCTTGCTGAAATAATACCAGTGGCCGCCAATCTTGCGCTCACCATAAACCATGCAGCCGTTACCGTCATAGTAGACGATCTTTCTGCCGGTCTTGCCGCCCCTGATGGTCCTGAAATCATTGGCTGCCATTTCACCGGACTGGTCAAACCAGCGCCATTTGCCGGCGATCTTATGCTCGCCGTAGATCATATGACCCTTGGCATCATAGTAAACCTTTTTCCTGCCGGACCTGCCGCCCGGAATGGTCCTGAAGTCACTGGTGACCACTTCACCGGACTGGTCAAACCAGTACCAGTAGCCGTCGATCTTATGCTCACCGTAGAACATACCGCCGTCGCTGCCGTAGTAGACCTTTTTCTGGCCTTTTTTGCCGCCCGGAATGGTCTTCCAGCCGGTCACCATTTCACCGGAGGTCTTGTCGAACCAGCGCCACTTGCCGTCGACCTTGTGCTCACCGTAAAGCATGGCCCCGTCCTCACCAAAGGCAAAGGTCTTTTTGCCGACGACGATCAGCCCCTTCTGCATGGACCCGTCCGTCTTGTCGAAATAGTAATTCTTGCCGTCGACCGACTTAAGGCCCTTCCAAAGCAGGCCGTACTGGGGGCCGAGATAGTAGGTCTTGTCCTCAACCGTCAGCCAGCCCTTCAGGCGCTCACCGGTCTCCGGAGAGAAGTAGTAGGTATCCTCATTTTTCACCGTCACAAAACCGGTCAGCATGACACCGGTTTCCGGGTCAAAGTAATAGGTCTTCTCTTCAATGGTCTGAAGACCCTTCACGGGTTCACCCTCTTTATAATAGAGGACTGCGCCGTTTTCATTTTCATACCAGCCTTCCAGCCAGTCAGGCGCACCCGTCTCCTCGGTTTCCGAACTGCTTTCACTTTCGGACTTCGATTCATCTTCACTTTCGGACTGGCTTTCGCTCTCAGACTCGTCCACCAGAACCTCTTCTGTCGTCATGACAGTTTCCGCCTCGGTCTGAACCTCGGTTTCCGACTCAGCCAAAGTCACGCTTTCCGTCTCGGCCGCGGCTTCGGTCTCTGCCTGAGTTTCCGCCGGCACTGCTGCCGCGTAGGCATGCAGGTCGGATGTAAGCATTGCGATGACCATAGCCGCCGCTAAAGTCTTTGTCACCCATTTTTTCACAAGCTGTCACCTCACTTAATCTTATTTATTTCTGTTGTCTGTGCTTTTCCGGACTGAATGACCTCTCTGACAATATAGATCGGTCTTTCCTTGACCTCCGCGAAAAGGATAGCAATATATTCTCCGATAATGCCGATGATCAGCAAGGTTGCCGCGAACATGAAGCAGAGCACCACGATGATCGTCGAATACCCTGCCGGCACATCATTGACAAGTTTATTGACCAGTGAATAGATCATCACGATCACACCGATCAGGGCCGCTGCCAGACCGGAATAGATCCCCAGCTTGAGCGGCATGTCCGAAAAGCTGCAGATAGTGCTGATTGAGAAGCGGATCAGCTTCCGGATATTGTAATGGCTCTCGCCCGCCTCCCGCTTCGCGGCCATAAACTCCAGCGTCGTTTTGTTGAAGCCCAGGCTCTGCACATAACCCCGCAGATACCTGACCCGCTCACGGTATTCCTGCCGCAGCACATCGGCAGCCGGCCGGGCAATGGCAAAAAAGTCGGAGGCATTGGCTTCGAATTTAAGCGGGGACACAAAGTTGAGCACCTTGTAAAAGCCCGCCGAAGTGATCTTTTTGATGAGTCCCCCGTCCTCCCGGGCGGTACGGATCATGGAGATGACTTCATAGCCTTCCTCAAATTTATCGATAATGGCCGGAATGGACTGGGGCGGATGCTGCAGATCCGCGTCCATGCAGACAATGCCGTCGCCCTCCGCATGGTCGATCCCGGCGATCATGGCCGCTTCATGTCCGAAATTCCGGGAAAAGCTGACCACCTTCACATGTTCATCCTGAACGCTTAAGGCTCTCAGGATATCCAGACTTCTGTCCGAGCTGCCGTCATTGACAAAGATGAGCTCATAATCCCAGCGGCAGTCCCTGAGCACCTCCGCCGTGACTCCGTAGAAACGGTCCAGGGACTGCTCTTCATTATAGACAGAAACAACGACCGACAGTTTCTTATTCTCCCTGGTCTGATCCATCATACGTCTCCTCTGTATCTATCATTTCAGTAACTTCTTCCTTTGTAACCTGTCTGCCCCGTCCTATGATCCTGCGAGCCAGCAGGGTCAGAATGGTCAGGCCGATGCCCGCCAGTGAAAGCGCGGCGCCCGGCAGCAGCCAGGGCGACTTGTAGGTCATGACCAGATGATGCTCTCCCGCCGGAAGCTTAAGGCCTGTAAACATGACGTCCGCACAAAAGGTCTGCTCGGGGTTTCCGTCGACAACAGCCGTCCAGCCTTCACTGTAGGGAATGGCCAGACAGACGGTCTGTGCCTCTGCCAGACTGAAATCAGCCTCCAGCCTGTTGACCGATACGTCCATACGGTCCGGAAGGACGCCGTTCAGGGCCTGAACCTGAGCGGAAAAGCCATCCATCGGCTGGCAGATGACTTCCAGTTCCTTCATAGTATAGTTGCCAATCGTCTCGAATGTCAATACGACATTCTCCCGATTCTCTGAATCATAGCCCAGGCTGCAAAGATAATCATGCCGGTCGGAATAATAGGAATCCTTTGGCCCCTTATAGGATAGGGTCGTACTCGACCGGTCAGTGGCCACGTCAACATAGACGCCTGTCGGTTCCTGCCAGAAAAAGCGCTTTAAGAGCCCCGTTTCCGGATTCACCGCCCTAAAGTCCATGCCTTCCCAGTAAAGGTAAAGCTCCGTATCTTCGGGGATCTGACATTCCAAAGTCACTTTGGCGTTTGCCTCAGTCACACTGAAGGTCCCGTTTTCAAAGCTGACCCCGTCCGAAAAGACCATCTCATAGGGAAGGGAGGTTTCCGTAAAGGCCAGGGACTCTGTCCCCTGACCGCCGGCCTCCGCCACGATCCCCTGCAGCAGCGCCTGCTGCTTTCTGATGGGTGAAAGGGCATCATAGGCTCTCTTATCGATCAGCCGGTCTGAACAGAAGATCATGGGCAGCGTGTTGTCGCCGGTATAGACCGCCCGGTCCTCATCTTCCGCCACAAGTCTGTCAAAACCATAAACACGGTCCGGACTTTCATCTGCCGGCGTGATCAGATAACGCACCCCGGCCACAGCCTGCAGGGCTGCCCGCTTATCCAGACTGATATAGCTGTTGTCCAGAGAATAATTCAGCGCCAGGCCCCGAATAAACTCGGAAATGCGGCCATTGGTAGAGCTGAAATAATAAGATGTTCCGTAACGCCCCAGCTGCATGGCCGAATTCCTCTTGGAACTGCCCATGCCGTAACCGAAAAGATCAAAACGGTAGAGGTCGTCATCCGCCACCTGATTCAGGACGTAGGCCGGTGCTTCCTTTGTCAGCTCTTTGTACGCCTGCCCCAGGGGCCCGAAACTATCCAGGCGGCCTGTTTCATTCGGAGAGGTGCAGTAAAGAGCGTTCAGTCCCACACACAAAACTGCGGCAAGGGTCAGCGCCCTTGTCATCAGCCGCTCCCGCCCTGACCGGATCAGAAAAGCACAGACGTCACACAGCAGGATCACACTGACCATCGCTGCCATGGTCACTTCCTTCCTCAGCTGAGGGAAGATGAAAAGCAGCAGCAGATAAAGGGCTGTCAGGCCAAAGATGCCTTTCCACTCCCTGTCAGACAGCTCAGCCAGCTTCGGCGTCATCACGACAATGATATAACCGACCATACAGGCCATGCCCCAGATCCAGCGGTTGGTCACGTAGGACATACCGTTAAAGAAATGGCCGGCAAAGGGGAAGAGGATGAAGCAGACCAGGATCAGAAAGCCCAAAAGCAAGGGCCTTAAGGTCTTTTCCTTCCTGCTCCTGACGATCAGCGCCAGTACCGCGATCAGGCCCACCGCCGTATAACCCATATGGGCATAGAACATATCCATGCCGCCTATGCCTGTGGTCAGGAAATTGGCCAGCAGGCAAAGATAGTAGCCGCCCCGGTAAAAGGCCGGCACATAAGTTGCCGCGCCGATCCGGCTGGAGGTCAGGATATTCATGATCCCCGGCAGCAGCAGCACGCAGGCCATCAGTCCGCCCAGGGCCCCGAAGCAAAGGAACTTAAGGCCCCACAGCAGAAGTCTGTGCAGCTTCTTCAGCCCGAACAGCTGAAAATATCTGAACACGGCATAAAGGGCGGTCATGATGACCAGCATATAAAAGAAGTAAAAATTCGACAGGCCGGCGATCGCCACGGCCAGGATAAAGAGAAACGGACTCTCATCCCGATAAACCTTCTCAACCCCGGTCATCAGAAGCGGCAGCCAGATCATCGGCAGCACAAAATAGGGATGCAGACTGGCGATCAGCAGCGCGTAGGCACTGAAAACATAGATCAGGCAGCCCGGCAGGACCGCGAAGGATCTGTGCCCCCGGTACCTGCAGTAATGGGAAAAGGTCAGCCCCGCGGCGTAAAGCCTGAGCAGGATCAGGAAACAGTAGCCGTATTCCGCCCGGTTTTCCCTGAAAAAGACAGAGAGGGCGGAAAAGGGATCCCCGATCACATAGTAGGACAGGGTGGAAATAATATCCTGTCCGTAACCGATGCTCAGATCCCACATGGGCACCTGAAACTGCCGCGTCTCAAGAAAGGTCTTAATGATCCGGCGCAGATACTTTCCGTAATAGACAAAGGCATTGAAATGCTGGACCAGGCCGTCCCCGCCGTCGTTGGTGTCCCAGAAGATCAGGGACTTGCCGTGAAACAGGTAAAAGCCGTAGACCAGGCAGGCCGTCACGATAAAAGCACCTGTGTAGGCCGCGTAATAACGGAGCCGTCTGACCGCCTTTGGCTGATCTGTCATTTAAGATCTCATCCTTTCCGGTTCCTGCTGTCCTTTTGTCCCTTTTCCATCAGCTCCAGGATCCTGTCAGTGGCGTGACCGTCGCAGGCGGACATGAATTTCTGCCTGAAGGCATGGACCTCTGCCCGGTCGAAACGCTCATCAATGTGCTCAATGTAGTCGATGATCTCATCCGTCTCCGTAAAGACGGGGCCGGGTGTCAGCTCATCATAATTATAGTAGAAACCTCTCCAGTCAAAGTATTCATCCAGGTCGTAGGCAAAGAAGATCATAGGCCTCTCGAAAAGGGAATACTCAAAGATCAGAGATGAGTAATCAGAGATACAGATGTCACTGACACAGAGCAGCTCATCGATCTCCATCAGCTTCGTCACATCCATAGCGAAATCCGCAGCCTCTTCCGGCACCACCGGCAGCTCCTTGACCAGCGGATGATGCTTCAGCAGCAGGATGTACTTATCACCCAGGGCCTTTTTCATGGCCATGATATCCATCCTGTCCGCACTCTGTGCCTTGGCCACACGGCCCCGGAAGGTCGGCGCGTAAAGGATGATCTTCTTCTCTCCCGCTGCCGGGAAGATCTGCTTCACCTTCTCATAGGCGGCAGATACAAAGGACTGGTCAAAGAAAACGTCCGTCCGGGAAACGCCTACAGGCACCACCTGGCCGTCTTCATGCTTCAGGTTCATGGCCTCCTCGTAGGCCCAGATGACCTCGGGGCTGCTGACCGTCACATAGGACAGGTTGGCGTAGCCGGGATATTTTTCCTGAGCCTTCCGGTCCTCGCCGAAGATCAGCTCCGCCGTGCTCATACCCCACTTTTTAAAGGCGCCGCAGCCGTGCCAGGTCTGGATGATCATGGTGCCGGGTCTGAGCCTGACGCAGCTGGTCACATTGCAGGAATCATTGACGAAAACATAATGGGCATCGGCAATGTCCTCCAGCATTTTCAGACAGCGGGCGATAAAGGCTTTCCGGCCCGGCTTGATATTTTCGATGAACTGGGCGCTCACCTCGTAGCCCTCCGCGATCAGCCGGTCATAAAGGACCCGGAAGCTGTCCGTAATCTTGGGATGACGCACCTCCACAAAGACGGCCTTCTTCCGCCGGATCTTTTTGCCCTTTGTATAACGGGCGTAGGCCAGCGGGAAGATGAATCTGAGCATCAGCATCTTGCCGGCCTTGCTGCGGGTCCGCCAGTAATACTTTTTCACCGGTCCCGGCAGAAGGTCGTAGATTTTCTTTAAAATCTTCTTCATTAACAATCGTTCCTTTTATCAATTATCCCAGATCATGATGGTCTTGCCCATGATCTTATGAATATCCATCTCAAAGGCCTCGGTCATATCCGTCACGTGACGCACATTCACCTGGGCGCCGACAATCTTCTCCAGATGATTGACCACATCCGGGCACTGTCTGTACAGATCGATGAGGCCAGCGAAATCCTCGCGGCCGCTGCGGCTGCTGCCGAAAATACGCAGACCCTTCTCCAGCACCATACGGGTATTGATGGGCGCCAGGTCCTCAGACACACCCAGAATGGAGATGGTCCCCTCCGGGTTGATGTAGTCGATGATCTGGTTGATGGCCTTGGCTGAGGCGCCGCCGCCCACGCATTCAAAGGCGTGGTCCAGATGCATATCCTCCGGGATATCAGACACCAGATAGGTGCCGTCCACGAAGGAGAAATCATGCATCTTATACTCATTGACGCCGAAGAGATAGATCTTGGACTCCGGCATGGCATGCTTCAAAAGCAGGCTGGTGATGTAGCCCAGGTTGCCGTCGCCCCAGACGCCGATCACATCCCGGCGCTCATGGGAAAAGCGTTTAAAGCGGGAGATGGCATGATAACTGACACTGACGATCTCAGTGAAGGCCGCCACCGTGGGATTGATATCCTGCGGCAGGGGCAGGAGGCGGTCCGGCGCCATGCTGACATATTCCTGCATGAAACCGTCAAAGCCGCTGGCTCTGAACTTACTGCTGCGCAGATAATTCTCCGCGATGATATCGTCATGCTCCACCGGAGTGTTGGGGATCATGACCACCAGGTCGCCCACCTTGTAAGCACCTGTGGGATCGTAGATGACCCGGCCGATCGCCTCATGGATCAGGGCCATGGGCAGCTTCTTTTTCAGCACGGACTCGGCCCTCAGGCCCTGATAATAACGCTGGTCCGCATTGCAGATGGACAGATAGGTGGGATGGACCACGATATGGCTGTCGTCCAGTGTGATGTCCTTGAAAACCACTTCAAACTGGCGCGGACGCACCAGCTGATATACCTTATTTAACATTTATCTGCTGCCTCCGATCATGGCCTCAGCCATACGCAGGTCTGCCGGATAGGTGATCTTCATATTGGAGACGTCGCCCTCCACCAGATGGACCTTCTCTCCCTTCATGACCATGATCTTGCAGGCATCGGTCAGGATTTCTTTCTCCTGCGGCGTCATGGACAGATAGATATCGCGCAGCTTCTTGGCCTTAAAGGACTGCGGGGTCTGGCCCTGGTACATGACCGCCCTGTCCGGGATATTGCTGATTACCTGGTGATCCGTGCTCTCCACGATGGTATCCGTGGCCGGAATGACGGTGTCGCAGGCACCGAACTCTGCCGCGTAGCGGATGTTCTCATCGATCATCCTGTGAGAGACAAAGGGACGCACGGAATCATGGGTCACGATGATGGTCTCGTCATCCAGACCGAAATTCTCTTCAATATAACGAATGGCATTCATGATGGTCTCGTTACGGACAGCGCCGCCCTCGATGACCACCAGCTTGTCATTCATGGGAATGTATTTGCGGATCAGATCCTGTGTGTGGGCGATCCAGGGCTTGGGCGACAGGATGATGACCTTGTCGAAAGCCTCGTGAATGGCAAACTTTTCGATGGTATGCACGATGATGGGCTTGCCGCCCACCTCCAGAAACTGCTTGGGCCTTTCCACATTACCCATACGTGTGCCCTTGCCGCCGGCGAGAATCACGCCGAAAATATTGGTTTTTTCCATAGCTTATTACCTCCAATTTCATTTACGCCTCAGGAAAAGGCGTTTCCCCTGTCAGATATCTGATGATCCTGTCCGTGGCGTGACCGTCACAGGCAGACATATTTTCCTCAAAAAACTGCGTGTAAGCACTGCCCACACCTGCCGTCAGCTTCTCCTTGTCGGAAAGAAGGGCTGTCAGCTCTTCCTCGTTTCCCGCAAAATGGGCCGGCACCTTCCGAAGGTCCGTATAAAAGCCCCGCTTATCCTCATAATCCGACAGATCCGGCACAAAAAGGACCAGCGGCATGCGATAGATCATCGCGTCAAAGAGGACCGAGGAATAATCCGTGATCAGCACATCTGCCGCAGGCAGCAGACGCTCCGTCGGAATGCTGCAGTTTGTCCCCGCCGTGTGATGCTGGGCATGGGGATGCAGTCGAATGATAAAATAATGGGTCTTTTCAAGAGCCTTTGCCGCCCTTTGGACCGCCTCCAGGCCCGCGGTCTGTGCCTGGCCGGGATTTCCCCTGAAGGTCGGCGCCCAGAGCACCACGGTCTTTCCCTTCGCCTCGGGACATTCCTTAAAAAACTGACGCCGGCAGGTCTCATTAAAATCCTTCCGGTAATACAGGTCGGTCCGGGAGACCCCGGTCGGCACCACACAGCTGACGGGCACATGCATGGCCGATGCGAAATGGGGCCTTGAAAGGGGCGCGCTGACGGTGACCAGGTCCCAGTTTTTTGCCACTTCTCCCTTATAAAATGCCGGAATATCCTCCGTCGTATCGTAACCGAACTTCTTTAAAGCCCCGCAGGCATGCCACAGCTGGATGACCCGGGTGCCCTTTCGCCTGTTACAGGAAGCGACGGGCAGGAAATTGTCGCAGATCACGACATTTTCCGCCTGAGCGTAAAGCTTCATGAAGTGAAGCATATGCCGAAGATTCTCCAGGGGCCCGCACTCGGCGGTATCCCAGTAAAGCTCCGTCACCTTAAGAGACGGATGCCTTTTAAGTTCCCGGCGCAGCGCCAGCATGCTGAAAGGCCGGCGGCTGTGATGGGCGTCCGCCAGTAAAACGCTGCCCCGCCTTATAGGCCCGGAAGCGAATAGGCGGTACACGGCCGGCAGCAGGATCTGCTGGAAACCCATTTTGATCAGCTGCCTGATAAAAAGCCTGATATTCACCTGAACTGAACCTGCCTTTTTCTTCATTTCAGCTATTCCGGACAGTTAGCCCAGAATACACTATATTTCATTATAGCATACTTTCCGCCGTTTACACCTTAAAAATGGCTTAATTTTTACAGATTTATGACAGAAATGTTTTATATTGACTTTCATTCTGCAATTCGTTAAACTAAACTACGTCTATTATGATTATAAGAAGGTATCAAGACATGTCTGCACTGCTTATTGTCGCTTCAAAACTGACGACCCTGTTCCTCTATGTCCTGATCGGTTTTATCATGGTCAGGGCCAGGGTTCTTTCTGAAGAGTTCTGCGGCGGGATCAGTAAATTTCTTATGACGGCAGTCCTGCCCTGTATGATCATCTCCACCTTTCAGACAGATTATACGGCAGAGAAACTGATCAGAGCCGGCCAGGTCTATCTGATCAGCCTGGTCATTTTCGGGGGCAGTATCCTGCTCGGCTATCTGACCGCCCGCCTTTTCCGGATCGAAAAGAAGGCCCTGGGCGTCTGGGTCTACGCGGTCGCCTTCCCCAACCACGCCTTCATGGGCTGGCCGGTGATGGCAGCTGTCTTCGGCGGCGAGGCCGTTTTTTACGCCACCTTTGCCAATATGGCCTTTTCCACTTATGCCTACACCTTCGGGGTCTGGCTCATGAAGACCACCGGGGATAACAAAAGCACAGGGCGGAGCCTGAAAGATGAACTGCTCACCCCCATCAATGCCGGTATTGTCATCGGTCTGCTGCTCTTCTTTCTCCAGCTGCATCTGCCTGAGGCCATCGGCAGCGCTGTCAGCGGCATCGGCAATATGACGACGCCTCTGGCCATGATCTACGTGGGCACCATCCTGGCCCGATGCAGTCTGAGCGGGGTGCTGAAGGAAGGCATTGTTTACAAATGCTCACTGGTCCGCCTGGTCCTTGTACCCCTGCTGGTCCTGATCTGCGCCCGCCCCTTCGTCCATGACCCCCTGATCTACGGGGTTCTGGTGATCGGACATGCCATGCCCGTCGCCGGCTACTGCGCCATCTACGCAGGGGCCTATAACAACGATGTGCTGCTGGCATCCAAGCTGATCTCCGTGACAACGCTCCTGTGCGTGATCACCATTCCCATCTTCTCGATCATTCTTTAAGACCTGCCGCGGCAGGTCTTTTTTTGCGCTTACCCTCATATATGTCCTTAAAGCAACATATCAAAACTTCTTTTATGGACATTTAACAGCTTATCTGCTACACTACAGTTAGTCTCATCCTTTTTTACGATAGAGATCTCATTCTTTTTTACGAGGAGGACGTGGTCATGACCCCCAAAACAAAAGTGGTAGTGATCGACGACCAGAACATTGCCCGACATTATTTTGAATTACATATAAAGTCTTCGCCGTCTTACGACGTGGTCTTCTCCACCCCCAGGGCGGAGGCCGCCATCTCTTACTGTGACAATCATCCCGCAGATCTGGTCCTGATGGATATTGTCCTGAAATTCGGGATGGACGGACTGACTGCGGCCGGGATCATCAAGCAGAGACACCCCAATATCCGTGTCATTGTCACGACATCCATGGCTGAGGTCAGCTGGCCCTCCATGGCCCGGGAACTGGGGCTGGAAAGCTTCTGGTTCAAGGAATACGGCGACGAGCCCCTGCTTTCCGTCATGGACCGGACCATGGCAGGCGAATCGGTCTATCCGGCCGAAATCCCGGTGCTTCAGCTGGGTTTTGCCAGGAGGACGGATTTTACAGACCGGGAGCTGGATGTCTTAAGGGAGATCACCACCGGTGCGACCAATGAAGAGATCGCCCAGCGGCTGAACATCTCCGCCAACACCGTCAAGAGCCATGTGCAGCATCTCATGGAAAAGACAGGCTATACCTCCCGGACCGGCCTGGCTGTCGATGCACGGATCGTGGGCATGGTGGTGGACACGACGCATATGCCCAAGGAAAACTATTAAGCATGTGAAAAGGCCCCCTGCAGCAACGTACTGACGTTTCCTGCAGAGGGCCTTTGGCCTCCCCTTGCCGAATCACGGAACTTCAGAAAATTCCGTTTTCGGATCTATTATTTATTCAGATATTCATCAATTCCCTTGGCAGCTGCCTTACCTGCGCCCATGGCCAGGATAACTGTCGCTGCGCCGGTCACGGCATCGCCGCCGGCGAAAACGCCTGCTTTGGAGGTCTGACCATTGGACTCATCTGCCACGATGCACTTCCACCTGTTGGTGTCCAGGCCCTTAGTGGTAGAGGAGATCAGCGGGTTCGGGCTGGTGCCCAGAGCCATGATCACGGTATCGACTTCGATCTCGTACTCGGAACCCGGTACTTCGATCGGACGGCGTCTGCCGGACTCATCCGGCTCGCCCAGCTCCATCTTGATGACCTTCAGGCCGCGTACCCAGCCGTTCTCATCCACAAGGATCTCCTTCGGATTACGCAGCAGATGGAAATCGATGCCCTCTTCCATGGCATGATGGACTTCTTCTACCCTGGCAGGCAGCTCCTTCTCGGAACGTCTGTAGACGATGTAGGTCTGGGCGCCGAGACGAAGGGCTGTTCTTGCAGCATCCATTGCCACGTTGCCGCCGCCGATGACAGCGACCTTTTTACCCCTGAAGATCGGGGTGTCGTAGTCTTCCCTGAAGCCCTTCATCAGGTTGTTCCTGGTCAGGTACTCATTGGCGGAGAAGACACCGTTAGCCTGCTCGCCCGGGATACCCATGAACTTGGGCAGGCCTGCGCCGGAACCGATGAAGACAGCGTCATAGCCCTCTTCCTCGATCAGCTCGTCGATGGTGATGGACTTGCCGATGATGACATTGGTCTCGATCTCTACGCCAAGCGCCTTGACGTTCTCGATCTCGGCAGCCACGACTTCCTTCTTGGGCAGACGGAATTCCGGGATACCGTAGACAAGTACGCCGCCGGCTTCATGGAGTGCCTCGAAGATCTTGACCTGATAACCCATCCTGGCCAGGTCGCCTGCACAGGTCAGGCCGGCAGGACCGGAACCGATGACAGCGATCTTCTTATCCTTCTTCTCTGTGGCCGGCTTCGGCTTAATGCCGTTCTGCCTTGCCCAGTCGGCAACGAAACGCTCCAGCTTACCGATGGACTCCGGCTCACCCTTGATACCAAGGACACAGACGCCTTCACACTGGGACTCCTGCGGGCACACACGGCCGCAGACTGCCGGCAGGGCGCTGGACATGCTGATGACATGGTAGGCTTCCTCGAAGTTGCCTTCCTTGACTTCCTTGATAAATCCGGGGATGTTGATGCTGACGGGGCAGCCTTCCACGCACTTGGGCTTCTTGCAGCCAAGGCAGCGGGTGGCTTCTTCCATCGCCTCTTCTTTATTATATCCTAAACAGACTTCATCGAAATTCTTCGCGCGGACAAGAGGTTCCTGTTCGCGTACCGGTACTTTGTTTAATTTAACTGCCATTCCGCTATACCTCCTTATCCTTCACAGTTACCGCATCCGCCATGATGGGTATCGCCTTCGAGAAGTTTGAGCATCGCTCTGCCTTCCTCTGTCTTATAGGTCTTCTGACGCTCCATAGCCAGGTCGAAATCAACCAGATGGCCATCAAACTCCGGTCCGTCGACACATGCGAACTTGACCTCGCCGCCGACGATCAGACGGCAGGCGCCGCACATACCGGTACCGTCCACCATGATCGGGTTCATGGAAACGATGGTATGGATGCCCAGCTTCTTTGTCAGCATAGCGGCAAACTTCATCATGATGACCGGGCCGATGATGACACAGTGGTCATATTCCTTGCCCTCACCTACCAGCTGCTCGATCTGGCCGGTGACCATACCGTGGAAGCCGTAGGAACCGTCATCGGTACAGACATAGAGGTTGGTTGCGACAGCGCGCATCTCATCCTCAAGGATCAGAAGCTCCTTGGTCTTTGCGCCGATGATGACATCACAGTCGATGCCCTGCTCATGCAGCCACTTGACCTGCGGGTAGACCGGTGCTACGCCGACACCGCCGCCGACAAAAAGGATCTTCTTTTTCTTAACTTCTTCGATCGGATCCTCACACAGGTCGGACGGACGTCCTAAGGGACCTGTGAAGTCCATGAAGGCATCACCGGCTTTAAGCTCGGTCATGCGGGTTGTAGATACACCGATCGCCTGGAAGACGATGGTGATGGTGCCTGCTTCCCTGTCGTAGTCACAGATCGTCAGCGGGATACGCTCACCGATCTCGTCGATCTTAACGATGACAAACTGACCAGGCATGCAGGAACGCGCGACCCAGGGGGCCTCGACGACCATCAGATAGTTCTTATCTGACAGCTGCTGTGCTTTTAAA
>CADAIF010000017.1 GCA_902787905.1 uncultured Lachnospiraceae bacterium | reverse complement strand
CTGACACAATAAAAGCCCGACCGGCCGGTCGGGCTTTTATTGTATCTTTCCTTTTTTAAAACTAACTCTCCTGCTCCATATGCATGATCAGGCAGGCGATCTGATAACTCATCCGGTCCTGGGCCGCGGTAAGGTCTGTGCCCAGCATTTTCCTTATATTGTTCATGCGGTACATGAGGGTGTTGCGGTGGATAAACATCAGCTCTGACATGGCCGCAAAGCTGCCGCCCAGCTCCAGATACTTCTCCAGGGTCTCCACATACTGGCCGTCATGCTGCCTGTCGTATTCGATCAGCGGCGCCAGAAGGTTTTCACTCATCTCCTTCAGCAGGGCCTTATCCGGGACCAGATAAAGCAGACGGTAAATACCCATGTCGTCAAAATACATCCGTTTCATACTTGTCATGGATGCCATGCGCACGGCCGCCTTAGCCCGCCGGTAAGCTGTATACAGATTGGCCAGGTCCTTCATGCGGCTGCTGATGCCCATGGAAATTTCCTTCTCCGGCATCCTCCGCTTCATTCGGCGGTCAAAATCCACGATCACCTGCTTCGTGATGTCCGGAGGCAGATTGTTGCAGATGAGGACGAAGCAGGAGTCATAATAGAAAAAGCTGCAGTTATGGGTGACATTTTCAAGATAAAGCTCCATGCGGTAGCCGATTCTCTTCCGCTCCACGGTGTCCATGGTGTCCAGGCCCGGCGTCGTCACCAGAACCACCTGAAAATCGCCGTCCACATCGAAATACGGCAGCAGGTCCTGCTTGGCTGCGGCCAGCTGATCCGGCGACTCCATGGCCTTGATGAAGGCCGACACGATCTGCTCATCCGTCATGCCCTGCAGGAAGATACGGACACTCAGGTCCTTGATCATTTCCGCGATGTAGACCTCCCAGGGCACCGTCAGCAGGGGCAGATCGTTTTCATTGCAAAGATCGATCACGGACCGCGGGATCTCCTTGATGTAAAAGCCTGTGTTGATGATCAGACCGGCGGCGTGGTGGCTGTTTAAGGCCCTGACCAGAGTCAGCATTTTCTCCTCATTGTCAAAGCCCACGCCGGTAGTGACGGCCAGCTCCTTGCCGGCAAAGTTTCGAAGGACCGTCAGATCCTCCAGCATTAAGACCCAGCTGATGGAATTGGACCAGCCCTGATGTCCTGCGACCAGAGACATTTGATAGCGGTCCTCAGACAGTGTCAGCATATCCTCGATGGTAAAACCCATACGTCATATTCCTCCCCTTCTGTGTTGTGCTCATGGCACAAATAACAGGCTTATATTCTCGTTTACAGCCCATTGTTTTCTCAATTATATCTGATATTATAGTTATAGAAAACAAAAACAAGTCCATTTACAAGATATCAGGAGGTGCTGTAAATGTCAATTCACAGTTCAGTAAATTTTGGCAATTATGTCATCTATGATCGTGAACCGGAGTGGATGAGGTCCGAACGTTATGACTACTGCGAGCCGTTTTACGAGACCAAAGAGCGTAAGGGTTTGCTGACCAGACTGCTTTCTTTATTCAGATAACAACCATTTATTGTATATACTCCTTATGCTGAAAGGCTCCTTCATGTGAGAACATGAAGGAGCCCCTTTCTTTTTACGGATATTTATTACTGATGATACAGGTTATTGTTCTGGTACTTGGGTTCGCAGGTCATGTTGACGCGGAGTCTGCGGAAGATGCTCTCATCCACTGAAGACAGGATGACTGAACAGTGGGCGTTGCAGCCTTTCAGTAAGGGCAGAGCCGCCAGAGCCTTGCGGGCATTTTCGTCATTGGCCGCGCTGACCGAGAGGGCCACCAGGACTTCATCGGTATGCAGCCTGGGGTTCTGATTGCCCAGGTAATTGACCTTCAGCTCCTGGACCGGTCTGATGAAATCAGAAGCCAGCATAAGCACATCATCCGGAATTCCGGCCAGGGCCTTCAGCGCATTTAAGATCATGGCTGAAGCCGCACCTAAAAGCACCTTGTTTTTACCGACAATGATCCTGCCGTCGGGCAGTTCAATGGCCGCTGCCGGTTCACCGGTCTGGGCCTCAGTCTGTAAGGCAGCCGCAGCCACCTTGTAGTCCTCACAGTCGTAACCGGTCTGGTGGATCAGCATTTCCAGCTTCTCGATCTCAGCCTGCTTGTTGGCACCGCGCTTCTGGTCACACATGGCCTTGTAGTAACGGCGGACGATCTCCTGACAGGAGGCCTCTCTCACCACTGCGTCGTCCACAATGCATTTGCCTGCCATGTTGACGCCCATATCCGTCGGCGAGGCGTAGGGACATGCGCCGTAGATGCTGTGGAAGATGGCCTTGAGCACCGGGAAGATCTCGATATCGCGGTTATAGTTGACCGTGATCTCATTATAGGCTTCCAGATGGAAGGGATCGATCATGTTGACATCATTCAGGTCAGCGGTAGCCGCTTCATAGGCCAGGTTGACCGGATGCTTTAAGGGGATATTCCAGATGGGGAAGGTCTCGAACTTGGCGTAGCCGGCCTTGACCCCGTGCTGGTGCTCATGATAAAGCTGGGACAGGCAGACTGCCATTTTGCCGCTGCCCGGCCCCGGCGCCGTCACCACGATCAGAGACCGTGTGGTGGGCACACAGTCATTCTTGCCGAAGCCGTCAGGACTGACGATCAGGGGGATGTTATGCGGGTAACCCTCGATCATGTAATGCCTGTAAGCAGCGATGCCCAGCTCCGTCAGACGGCGGATGAAATCATCTGCCGCGGCCTGGCCCTGATACTGGGTGATGACCACGCTGCCTACATAGAGGCCCATATTTCTGAACTGGTCGATCAGTCTCAGCACCTCCTGGTCATAGGTGATGCCGATGTCGCCACGCTGCTTGTGCTGGGCAATGGCGGAAGCGCTGACAGCCACCAGGATTTCCGCCTGATCCTTCAGTCTCAGCAGCATTTTCAGCTTACTGTCAGGCTCAAAACCCGGAAGTACACGTGAGGCGTGAAAATCATCGAAGAGCTTGCCGCCAAACTCCATATAAAGCTTGCCGCCGAACTTGCTCATACGCTCACGGATGTGCTCCGACTGTGTACTCAGGTATTTCTCATTGTCAAATCCAATCTTTCCCATCTATCCTGCTCTCCTTATTATTTCATGGCCCGCCTTTCAGGGCGGTTCACGCGTAGAACTTATAAAAACGAAGCGTCATGAAGAGATATCAAAATCGCTTTGACATCCGCCGCGTCCATCTGTCCCGGGGCGGAACCCCGGCCTGCCGATGCAAAGGTAATGGCCGATCCTGTCAGCTCACCGCTCACCCGGCTGAAAACACCCATGCCGCCCATGGACATGCTGATGACCGGCTGATCGTAAAGATCCGCGGCCTTCCTGGTTGCCGCCATCAGGCGCAGAACGTCCTCCGGACCCTGCGGCATGACCGCCAGCTTCAGAAAATCTGCCCCAAGGGCATGCATTTCCCCGAAGATCGAAAGCATTTCCTCAGGGGCCGGCGTGGCCGAAAAATCATGATATGAGGCGATAACAAAGGCGCCTGCTTCATGGGCACAGGCCGCAGCCTCACGGAATAAGGCGTCGCCCCTGCGGTACTCAATATCGATCAGGTCCGCCTGACGGCTTTTGGCTGCCGCTTTTAAAAGGGGCAGATAAGCCGCTTCGCCGATGTCCTGCCTGCCGCCCTCCGCGCCTGTGCGGAAGGTGAAGATCAGAGGTCTGTCCCCGATGATCTGCCTGAGTTCTCTAAGGATTTCCTCAAGGTCCTCCGCGCTAAAGCCTGTCAGCCAGTCACAGCGCCACTCGAAAAGATCCGCCGCTGCCGAGGCTGCCCGGCCGGCGAAGGCTTTCAGTTCATCCCTTGTTTCTGCCGCGATGGGCACACAGATTTTGGGCCTGCCTGAGCCAAAGCAGACATGCCTTATGGTCAGATCTCGCATATAAAAACCTCCAATGGATTTTAGTATATCATTTCTGCCTCTCTTCTGCCACAAAAAAATCAGCTCTCTGTCGGGAAATTTTCCCGGACAGAGAACTGCATCTTTTTTCCTTACCTGTGCAGGAAGAGGTAGACCAGGATGATGGCCATACCGATACTGAACAGGAGTAAGCTGAAGGCCAGACTGGTGGTAAAGCCTCTGGTACCTTCCGGGTTCTGCTCGTAAACCGTGAAGCGGTCGTTTTCAGGCGGGGTCACATAACCATTGTTGTTGCGCCTGTAAAGGAAGGCACAGAAGGCCTTGCGGACCACCTCCGGCAGGGTGCAGACGATCCTGGCCGTCAGGGCGCCGATGAAGGGAAGAACCTTCAGAAGCACCGGCCTGTAGATGCCGTCCTCCAGGTTGAGGAAGGCCGGCCAGCGATCCAGATAAGTGCCCTTTTTCATCAGGACCATCCTGACAAAGAGGATGTAGACCAGAAGGCCGATGCTGATGGAGATCAGACCGCCTTTCAGGTTGACCCAGATGAAATAGTGAACGGCGTGGCCGTGCTCTGTCATGCCGAAGAAATGATCTGCAAGGGCGGCGATCCTGTCCATGGAGACATAGACCGTACAGCCAAGCAGGGGGATCAGCAGGGCGCAGATGCCCAGAATGCCGCCGGACACCTTGGTGCACCAGCTGCCGTTCATGGCATCGAAACGTGCCTGCTCCGCCGGATCCGCGTTCTTTTCCACGCAGACACAGATGAAGAGCTTGAGCATATAGGCCAGGGTGAGGCCGCCCGAGATCAGGAAGATCCACTCACAGGCGTGGTAGGCGCAGGCCGCGTGGCCGTGCTCTTCCAGATGCTCAATGTAATGCACGATACTCTCATGCAGGAGGGTCTTTGAAATGTAGCCGCTGCCGCCGGGAATACCCGCCAGACCGCAGAGGCCCATCAGCATGGAGAAGGTCAGGATCAGTTTGCCGCGGCCGAATCCGCGGATCTTATTCAGCTCCAGCTCATGCAGGTTCATGAAGACTGCGCCGGCCGCCAGGAACAGGGTCAGCTTGAAGAGGGAGTGATTCAGCATGTGCAGGGTCAGGCCGTGCACAGCCAGGGCATTCTCCTCTCCCAGAAGCTCACTCATGGCGACGCCGGTCAGGATAAAGCCGATCTGACTCATGGAGGAGCAGGCCAGGGTCCGTTTCAGGTTGGTGCTGAAAACGCCCAGGACTGCGCCTGTCGCCATGGTGATCATAGCGAAGACCAGCATGACCTTGCCCCAGTTCACATCGTGCAGGAAGGGCTTGGCCGAAAGGGCTAAAATACCGAAGATACCGGCCTTGGTGATGATACCGGAAAGCAGGGCTGACGCCGTTGCCGGTGCCACCGGATGCGCTGCGGGCAGCCAGGTATGGAGGGGCCACATACCGCACTTGGCGCAGAAGCCGAAGGCGGTGAGGGCGCCGGCCACATACAGATGGGCCTTGTCCTCATAAGCCGGAGCCAGCATGGCCAGCTGATCGATATCTACGGTGCCGAACATATCCTGGAAAAGGAAGAGACCCATCAGGGTGACCAGACCGCCGATGACGGCAAAGGCCAGATAGCTGTCCGCCGCCTTCATGGCGCCCGGCGTCTCCTCATGCGCTACCAGTGTCCATGAAGCCACACTCATGACCTCAAAGCAGACCAGCAGTGTATAAAGGTCTGCCGAAAGGAAGACACCCAGGGTAGCTCCCTCTGTGATCAGGTAGTAAAGGTAGTAACGGCTCTTGTGCTCCGCGTGGCCCATATATTCCTGGCCGAACACGGCACTGCCGAACCAGAGCACCGAACCCATGAGACACAGGATCCAGCGCAGACCGTCCAGCTTAAAGCCCAGACCCAGGCCGCAGACATTTGCAAAGGTGAAGGAGATCTCGCTGCCGAAACCGTTGATCAGCAGGAAAATGACCAGGATCAGGTCGATGGTCGGAACCAGCCAGCTGACCAGGCCCCGCACCTTTACAAGGGAAGGACTGTGGTCCTCTCCTATCTCACCGGCAAACCAGCAGATGAGGCCGCCGAGCACCGGCAGCAGGACCAGAATGGGAAGGCAGATATTTGCGAAACTTGTCATCTCATCTTCCTCCCTTTAAATCAGTCCGCCGGTATAGGCGCTCAAAATGTTCTGCAGCAGGGGCATGAAGAAAATCAGGACCAGGCCCAGGATGGTGCAGACCCAGAGGGCTGTGTTCATCCGGAAACCGGGATCCGTCAGCTCCTTTAAGTGACTTTCGTCAAAATCTTCCGGCGGGAAGTAGGCTTCCTTGACCAGACTTAAAAGATACATACCGGTCAAAAAGGCTGAGATAGCCAGAGCCGCGCAGCCGATGATGGCCAGGGGCGTCCCGTTGACCACCGCTGCCGTACCGATGGCCCACTTGGACGTGAAGCCGCACAGGGGCGGGATACCGATCAGTCCCAGTGAAGCGATGGTAAAGACGGCGAAGATACTGGGCGTCTTTCTGGCGTAACCGGTGTACTGGAAAACATATTCCTGAACACCCGAAGACATCTCCTCGGTCCGGCACAGGAGGGCGCCGGCACAGAAGAACAGAGCGATCTTCAGGATGCTGTGAGCCAGCATATGCAGGATGGCCGCGGTCAGACCCAGACCGGAGCAGAGGGCCGCGCCCAGAAGCATATAGCTTAAGTTGGAAACGGTGGAGTAAGCCAGCCGCCGCTTTAAATGCTGCATCCGCAGGGCCATGGTGGATCCGTACACGATCGTGAAGGATGTGATGGCCAGCATGATGTACTGGGCAAAGCTGCCGGACAGAAAGTCCGCGCCGTACCCGAAGTATAAGATACGCAGGATGGCGAAGATCCCCGCATTGACGACGGCTACTGCGTGAAGCAGGGCCGTGACCGGCGTGGGTGCGACACCCGCCGAGGGCAGCCAGCCGTGGAAGGGAAAGATGGCCGCCTTGACGCCGAAACCGAAGAAACCGGTCAGGAAACCCACATACAGAAGATTCTTTCGACCGAGGATCATGGCCGGAAACAGAGAACCGCCCGGCGTAAAGGTCAGGCTGCCGTAATTGGCCAGGATCATCATACTGATAAAGGCCAGAGCCGCGCCGCTCATGGAGTAGACCAGGTATTTAAAGCCTGCATGCTTGGCTACACCATCCATCTCATGCATGACCAGGGGCAGGGTGCACAGGGTCAGCAGCTCATAAAAGAGATAGAGGGTAAAGAGGTTGGCCGAGGTGGCAATGCCCAGCACCACACCGTAGGTCATGGTGAAGAAGGCGAAGAACCTGTTCTGGGCATGATCATGTTTCATATACTCAAAAGCATACAGGTCTGTGATAGGCCACAGAACGGCCACAATGCCCACAAAGACGGCGGACATCCCGTCCACATGCAGGGCCAGGGAGAAATTATCTCCGAAGATCGGGGTCAGCATGGTGTCGTCCGAAGCCCCGTTTAAGGCCGTATAGATCAGCACCGCGATGGCGCAGACCGATACGATGGAGCAAAGGATCATGACATAGCTGTTCCGCCTGTGGCTGTTCTCCACGGGCAGGATAAACATGACCAGACCGCCAAGCAGGGGCAGCAGAATCAGAACCAGAAGAATCCATTTCATGTCTTACCCCTCCTTACATCAGGCCGGCCGACAGACCGGCAAGCCATGTGATCAGCCGGGCCGGGAACAGGCCAAGCACCAGAGCCGCCAGGGCCAGAAGGGCCAGGGGCACGCAGATACACCAGCCGCAGTGAACAGAGCCATACTTGAAGTCTTCTCCCGGGAAAAAGCCCTTGCTGACCGGCGAAAGCAGGTAACCGGCCGTCAGCAGCGCCGAGATCAGCAGGATGGCCGCGCCCAACCAGCCGATGGCCGGGAAGGCGGATAAGCTGCCCTCCGCCAGATACCACTTGGAGACAAAGCCCGCGAAGGGCGGAATGCCTACCAGGGACAGGCCGGTGATGGCAAAACAGAACAGGGGCAGCGGCATGGACCGGCCGATGCCGTAAAGCTGCTCCACTCTCGTCTTCCCTGTCTTGCAGATGAAAGCACCCGCGCAGAGGAAGAGACAGACCTTGGCCACCGAATGGAAAACGGCCTGCAGGATGGCGCCTGTAAATCCAAGAGAATTAAAGAGCATCAGGCCGAAGACCACATAACTCACCTGGGAGACGGTGGAATAAGCCAGACGCTTTTTCAGCACCTTCTCCTTATAGGCCAGCATACTGCCTGAGAAGACCGTTAAAAGGGCCAGGGCCAGCACCAGATGCTGGACATAGGTCCCCTCCAGGGCCTTGGTGCCGAAAAGATAATACACAGTTCTTAAAATACCCAGGACACCGCCCTTGGTGATGACACCGGACAATACCGCCGATGCCGGGGCCGGTGCCTCCGGATGGGCCGTCGGCAGCCAGTCGTGCAGCGGGATCATACCGGCCTTACCGCCAAAGCCGATGATCATGGCCAGGGCCGCGATCAGAAGGGCCGGGGTAACCGGAACGGTCAGGGCGCCGCCTTCGGTGAAGACCGCCTGGGATGTGCTGCCGGAAACAAGGAAGAATCCGAACAGGACCAGACCCGCGCCAAAGAGGGAATATCCCAGATATTTCATGGCTGCCCGCCTGGAAGCCTCGGTCCCCTCATGCAGGACCAGAGGGAAGCTGAGCAGGGTCATGCCTTCATAAAACATGTAGAAGGTCAGCATATTGCCTGCGTAGCAAAGGCCCAGCATACAGGCCATGGTCAGCAGGTAAAAAAGATAATAGACACCCTTCTTCTCATGCAGGTACTCAAATCCGAAGATCCCGGACATGAGGAACATGGAAGCGAAAAGGACGGAAAAGATCCGGCTGATCCAGTCGACACGGAACATGAAGGGCATGCCCGGCAGACAGGGAATGGTAAAGGTGCCGCTGACCGTGCAGCAAAAGATCACGATGGCAAGCTCCAGAACCATTAAGGGGATCAGAAGCTTTTTCTCCGGCATCTTCCGGGCCAGAAAAGCCGTGACCACAGGCAGAAGCAGAGGAAGCAGAATTAAAGCAGACATCATCTTCCTCCCTCCTTATAACAGGCCCACACCCTGGATCAGGATGTTCATCAGCGGCCGGGCCGCGCAGCCCAGAATCAAAACAAGCAGACACATGCAGGCCACAGCGACCTTAAAGGGACGACTGGGGGTGTAGCGGCCCTCAGAATAGACCTCGCCGTTGGGACCTAAAGGCTCATCTTCTGTCTTCCAGATCTGCAGAATAGCCGGCAGATAATACCAGGCATTCAGCAGACTGGAGATACCGATGGCTGCAAGGGCCGTGATCATCTGCCACTGAGGGATCCCCTCAGCCAGTGCAGCCTGACCCAGAACCAGCTTGGTCACGAAACCTGCCAGAAGAGGCAGACCCACCATGGACAGACCGCCCACCGTAAAGCCGATACCTGCGGACGGACAGCGCCATCCGGCCCCCCTCAGGTAGTAAAGCTTCTTCTGATGGCCGGAAGCATCGATCAGGCCTCCGGCGGATACGAAGAGCAGGGGCTTGGTAAAAGCATGGGCAATGATCTGGAAAACAGCCGCCGCGATACCTGCGGTGGTACACAGGCCGAGACCCAGATAGATATAACCGATCTGAGCCACTGATGAGTAGGCGATCATACGCTTGGCGTGGGTCTCACGCACGGCCCAGATGGAACCGTAGATCATGGCCGCCGCCCCAAGGATAAAGAGGATGTAACCGGCCCCCAGATAACTGATATCCCTGGGTGTGAAAACACGGCACACGATCTTGATCAGCAGGATGATGTAACCCTTCAGAACCGCGCCGGACAGGACCGCCGAAGACGATGATGTGGCACTGCCATGGGCTGAGGGCAGCCATGTGTGGAAGGGGAACAGGGCACTCTTGACCGTGAGACCGATACAGATCATACCGGCCACCACCGCCAGCGGATAACGCAGCTGCGGGTCGAAAATGATATCATTGACCGCCGTAAAAAGGTTGGGCATGAGCAGATGGCCGGTGATGCTGTACAGGATGGAAATACCCAGCAGATAAACGCCGGAGCCCACCAGACTCATGATCAGATAACGGATGGTGGCCACGATGGTCTGGCCGCAGTCCTTGGCCATAACGATACTGCAGGCGGCGATGGTATTGATCTCAATAAAGACATAGCCGGTGAACATATCGTTGGTGTAGCAAAGGGCAAAAAGCGATGCTGCCAGAAGATCCATCATGATATAATACATGTTTTTCTTCTCAGGCAGGACATCCAGCTCCAGGTCCTTTTTGCCGCCCATCAGGGAGAAATTGATGACCAGACAGAAAACCGTGGCCAGAAGAGCCTCAATGGGACCGGACCTGAGCTCATTACCCCAGGGGGCCGGGAAGGCACCCATGGTATAGGTGAAATTCACACCCTTAACGGCTGTCATGATAAAGACCGTCGCGTTCATGGCGGCACAGAGAAAGAGACTGATAATGGTCACATATCTGGCCTTTTTGCCGTCATGGATCAGGGTGGTAATGATACCGCAGAGCATGGTGAGGAAAATACAGAAAAACGGAAAATTCTCGTAGAAAGGCCTCATAGCTTAATCCTCGTTTCTCTGAGATTTCATCATGATCTCATCAATATCCAGGGAATGATACTTCTTGTAAAGACGCATGGTCAGGGCCAGACTGAAGGCCGTGAAGGACACCGACACGACGATACCTGTCAGAACCAGACCGGCCGGCAGCGGATTCGAGTAAACCTCAGCGCTTGCCGGAACAGAAGGATCCGTGACGATTGGGGCCAGACGCCCTTCCACGAAACCGACACTGGTCAGGAAGAGGAAAACCGCGCTGTCCATAAAGCCCATGGCGACCACCTTCTTGAACAGGTTCCTGTTGAAGATCATACCGGCCATACCTACGACAAAAAGGATCGCAGATGCTGTCGCGAAACGATTGGCAGCAAGTGTTGCAAGAATCTCACTCAGATGCATTCTACAGATTCCCCTTTCCGAAGTAGATATAAAAGGCGTACATGGTGCAGGCTACTTCAAGACCCACCGCCACGTTGATGGGGAGAATGATGCCGGCGGAAAGAATGCTGCCGGGCTTTCCCAGAGGTATGATGTTTTCCAGACCGTTGGCCCCCACAAAGATGGTATAACAGATCAGCACCGCGTAAAGGATCAGGGCGCCGACCTTGATAATATGATAAACCTTGTGGTTGAAGAAAGAATGCACCTTTTTGACACCGAAGGCCGTCTCGCACAGAATCAGGGCACCGCCCAGGATACTGCCTCCGGCAAAGCCTCCGCCGGGAGAAAGATGACCGTTGCAGAGGATGTAAAGACCGTAAAGGAAGATGATGGGCATCAGGATCATGGTCACATGACGGATGATCTGATTCCGGTTTTTACTCTCCATCTTCTCGGTCTCTTCCAGCTCCTCCAGATCCTTCTTCGTCGTATTATTCCTGTCTATGGCCATCAGCATGATGACCGCAGTCGCGCCAAGGAAAAGGACACAGCTCTCACCATAGGTATCAAATCCTCTGTAGACAAGGATGATATTGGTGACCAGGTTGGTGGCGCCTACTTCCTGCACGCCCTGCTCCACATAACGCTGGGAGACTTCATTGACCGGCGCGTTGTAGCTGCTGCCGAAACGGGGCAGATAAGCCACCGTCAGCAGGAGGACCAGGATCAGAACGCCGCAGCAGAACATGGATACCACCATCAGGGAGAAATTCGTGATCTCCCCGGCGGAGCTCTTCAAAAGCGACGGGCCCTTCTCAAAAGGCGCCTCCGGCGCTTCCGGCGTTTCCTTTTTGGGAAATTCCACGTGGGCCTGAGGCTCATGCAGCGGTTTGCTGTCGCCATTGGTCCACCGGACTAAACGTTGAAACCAGTTATCTGTCTTCATCAGTTCTCTGCTGCCCCCTCTCCTGTCTCTTCAGCTGTTTCCTGCGGTGTCTCCTCTCCTGTCTTGTCCAGACGGGACATACGGCGGATGGCGACCAGGAACAGGATGGAATCGATACCCACGCCCACTGCGGCCTCGGTAATGGCCAGATCCGGCGCCCGAAGGAGCAGCCAGATGACACTGATCATGGTGCCGAAGGTGGCGTAGATGATAACTGTGGGCAGAAGCTTTCTGGTGAAATTGGCCGCAACCGCACAGACGATCAGACCAATCAGTAAAATTGTCTGTATGACCGCTGCCATTTATTTCACCTCACAATGCTTGTCGTAATCCGGATTGGTAAGGATCTCCACCTGACCGATCCTGTGGGTGGCCACCGGGCTTGTCACCCACTGGAAAATAAGGATCAGCAGGACTTTGGCACTGCCCCAGCCGAAGCCTTTAAGGACGATCACGCCAACAAAGACGAGCAGGGTGGCCAGGGTATCCGATAAGGCCGCCGCGTGGATACGGCTGAGCACATAATCAAAACGGTAAACGCCGAAAATAGAAAGAATAAATACAAGTACGCCGAGTCCGATCAGAACGGCTGCTATGATCTCTCTTATCATTCCCTGACCTCCTCTTCCTTCTTCTTTTCGATCTTACGCTTCTCCAGGATCCGGTTCTGGGCGTAACGGCAAAGGACAATGACCATCAGAAAGCTCAGCAGGGCGAAGACCAGGCTGATATCCAGCACATAGTCGGCGCCGAGGATGACGGCCAGAATGACGATAATGCTGACCGACTGGGTGCCCAGAAGGTTCGTGGCCACGATCTTATCTGTAAAACGTTTGCCCAGGATGGCATACAGAAGTGAAAGCAGGCTCAGTGCAGATAAAATGACCACGACGACCAGCAGATATTTATAAAGAAAATCACTCATGCTTTTCTCCCTCCTTCGCCTCAGCCAGCCTGTTCAGCTTATCCTCCATGGCGATCAGACGCTGATTCAGGGAACTGCCGGGCGTTCCTTTCGCGAAATCAGAATTCAGGGCATGGACGGTGAGATGATTATGATCGATCGCCAGGGTAAAGGTTCCCGGCGTGATGGTGATGGAATTGGCCATGATGGTCTCAAGGAAATCCTTATGCAGATGACTGTCAAAAACAAAGATCTGCGGATGATAGGCGTTGTTTTTAGGTGAAAGGATCACACCGATCACCGCCAGATTGGCCTTGATGATCTCAATGACCAGACATGGAATATAAAGGAGCAGAGGAATCATTATTTTCAGAAAAGTACCGGTCTTTTTCCGGTTCCATCCGCATACTTTGATGGCAAAAAAGGTAATGATGGCACTCATCAGCAGGCCCAGACCGACGACATCCGGCGTCACGCGCCCGTTAAAAAGGAGCCATAAAAGAAAGAAAAACAAAAAGATCAGCATAAATCTACTCCTTCTGAGATATGTCAGGATTTATGAAACAGTATTCCATAAAATTATATCACATTTCGTACAATCGCACCACATATGTCCGACAAATTATACAAAATTTAAGTGTTAAATTTTACTTTATTCTCCCAATACCTGAAAAAATACACAAGAGACCTTTACACAGGCCTGACAAATCTATTAAAATGTCAGTATATCAGATCAAAGGAAGGTGTCATTATTCATGGCCAAATCAAAAGAGATCAAAACCAACGCCATGCGTATGCTGGATAAACTGAAGATCAGCTATGAGGTCATCAGCTATGAATGCGATGAATTCATCGACGGCGTCCATATCGCCGACCAGCTGGGCCAGCCCTACGAGCGGATGTTCAAAACCCTGGTGGCTGTGGGCAAAAGCAAGAATTACTATGTTTACCTGATCCCGGTGGACAAGGAACTGGATCTGAAGGCTGCCGCCAGAAGCGTCGGCGAGAAAAATGTAGAGCTGATCCATGTTAAGGATATCAACGCCGTGACCGGCTATATCCGGGGCGGCTGTACACCCCTGGGAATGAAAAAACAGTATCCCACCGTCATCCACGAGACGGCAAAGGATTTTGATACGGTGACCATCTCCGGCGGCCGCATCGGCTCCCAGATCACCCTCTCTCCCCTGGACCTTCAAAAGGCGGCCCGGGCCAAATTCGAAAACATTATCATGGCTGAGTAAAAAATAAGGATCTGCGGCAGTTTTCCTGTCACGGATCCTTATCTTTTCAGGCCCTTCATTCCGGCCTTCTCATCTTATATTCTGCCCGGTTTACTTTGCCAGTGTGCCGGCGTAAACCAGGAACTCTTCCATTTCCTCCCGGGTCTTGAAACGGGCCACGTAGGAGTACTCACCCATCGCTGTCGCCAGAACAGCCGGCAGGTCCTGAGCCATCATGATATCATCCTTATATTTCTCCATGACCTCCTCACGGCTGTGCTCATAGGTGAGAGCCTCGCGCAGACCGACGGAAACACAGAAATACTTCTCCGGATAATCCTCAGTGGTCAGATGGTCAAAGGCGATCATATCCGCCCAGTTCTTGTAGACATTGGTGCTGTTGGCATAGTTCATCATATCCGGTGAATAGCCGCCGGAGGGCCTGTAGTTGACCTCAAGACCGATGATGGTTCCCTTCTTGCCCAGATAATCGTGGTCCTCGGTCAGACGGAAGAACTCAAAATGTGTGAAACGGCTCCTGACGCCGAAGGACTTGACCGCCTTACGGCCGATCTCACGCAGGTCGTCCGCGATCTTCTTTTCGATATAAAAGATACTGTTGGTCTTATTATTGACGGAATCCATGATGGAGATGGGCGTATGATTACCGGTCTCGAAAAGAGGCTCACCCTTACTGTCCATGATGGCGTCATAGGAAAAGATCTCACCGGGGACAAATTCCTCCATGATGAACTGGACCCCGTGATGATCCGCTGCGTGGAAGGCCTCAAGCTCCTCCCTGTTTTCCAGTTTGTGGGTCTCGGAAGCACCGACACCGTTATCCGGCTTGACAATGACAGGATAACCTACCTTGTCAATGAAATCCAGACTGCCCTGAAGATCCGTCACCAGATGATACCTGGCTACCGGGATATTGACAGCCTCATAGTAAGGCTTCATTTTGGACTTGTATTTGACATGCTCCATATCGGCCGTCTTCATGCCGGGGATATTGAAATCCGTTCTCAGACGGGCATCCTGCTCCAGCCAGTATTCATTATTGCTCTCCAGACCATCGATGGGACCGTACTTGAAGCAGAAGAAAGCCACAGCCCTGTACATCTGACTGTAGTCCTCCATGTTGTCGACCTTGTAATACTCGGTCAGGGCGTCCTTCAGGGCCCAGGAAAGGCTGTCATAGGGCGCGTCGCCGATACCCAGGACCTGCACGCCGTTCTTGTTCAGCTCGATGCAGAAGTTTTCATAATTTGAAGGAAAATAAGGTGATACGAAGATAAAATTTTGCATGATACTGCCTCTCTCTTATTTATGTTTAACTGATACTCGAAAGTACCGTTTCCAGAGCTTCTTTATCCTCCCGAAGCTGACCGGCTTCATTTTCCGTCATGACTGCAGGTTTGAAACGGACCAGGGTCTTCCTGAGACGCGCGATCCCGTTTTTGAGCTGATGTTTTTGCTGCCGGTCCAGAGGTCTGCTTTTGTCCCTGAGTCTTTCTTCGGCGCTCTCAAGGACGGCGCCGGCCTCCCCGTGAAGTTCATAATAGGCCTTCCTGACACCGTCATCCTTCTCATACATTTCGGCTTCATGGATGGCCCGCCGGATCTCCTCCTCCGTCAGATTGGACCGGGAGGTGATGGTGATCTGCTGCGCCTTGCCGGTGCCCAGGTCTTTGGCGGAAACCGTCAGGATACCGTTGACATCGATATCGAAGGTGACCTCGATCTGCGGCACGCCTGCCAGCGCCCTTTTGATGCCTGCCAGCCGGAAATTGCCCAGCAGGGTATTGTCCCTGACAAACTGACGCTCCCCCTGGTAGACCTTGATATCGACAGAGGTCTGGAAATTGGCCGCGGTCGTAAAGATCTGACTGTGCTTGGCCGGGATCGTGGTATTACGCTGGATCAGCCTTGTGGCAATGCCGCCCACCGTCTCAATCGACAGGGACAGGGGAGTGACATCCATCAGGATCATGGCGTTGGCTGCCGATGAAACCGGCAGGTCGCCGTGGAGTTTTTCCGCCTGGATGGCCGCACCCATGGCCACTACTTCATCCGGATTGACAGACCTTGAAGGCTCCACACCCAGCATCCGCCTTACCTTTTCCTGGACCGCCGGCATACGGGTCGAACCACCCACCAGAAGGACTCTGGACAGCTGACTGGGTGTGATCCCGGCGTCCTTTAAGGCATTCTGTACCGGAATGGTCGTCCGCTCCACCAGGTCCCCGGTCAGACGGTCAAAATCCGTCCGGGTCAGGGGCACATCCATATGATGGGGCTGACCGCCCGAAAAGGCCAGAAATGGCAGATTAATATTGGCAGATGCCGCAGAGGATAAGGTGATCTTCGCCTTTTCCGCTTCATCCCTCAGCCGTTCCATGGCCGCAGGATCCTTTGACAGATCGATACGGTCCGACTGATAAAAGGCATCCTTCAGATATTGGACGATCCGGGCGTCAAAATCATCACCGCCCAGATGGTTGTCGCCGGAGGTGGATAAAACCTCGATCAGTCCCTCGCCGATCTCGATGACAGAAACATCAAAGGTACCGCCGCCCAGATCATAGACCAGCACCTTCTGCTCCTGGCCGTTGACCAGACCATAGGCGAAG
>CADAIF010000016.1 GCA_902787905.1 uncultured Lachnospiraceae bacterium | reverse complement strand
CCGGCTTTGTATACAGGAAGACGTCCCCTATTTTATTATCGGCAACGGCAGCAATCTGCTGGTCAGTGACGCCGGCTTCAGGGGCGTGATCATCAGGCTCTGCAAAAACCTGGACCAGGTGGATTATGATATCTGCAGTGACCGTCTCTATGTGACGGCCGGGGCAGGGATCCTTCTGTCCCGTCTGGCTCATATGGTCTGTGACATGGGCTTTGAGGGCTTTGAATTTGCTACGGGGATCCCCGGGACACTGGGCGGCGGCGTGACCATGAATGCCGGCGCTTACGGCGGTGAAATAAAAGATCATCTGCTCTGGGCAGATGTGCTGACAAGAGAGGGCAGGATCCTTCATCTGCATCAGCCGGAGCTGGACCTTTCCTATCGTCACAGCCGTATCATGACAGAGGACCTGATCGTTCTCAAAGCCTGTTTCTGCTTCCCCAAGGGGGATCAGGAGGCCATCGCCGGCAAGGTGCAGGATCTTTCTGACCAGAGGCGGGAGAAGCAGCCGCTGGAATACCCCAGTGCCGGCAGTACCTTTAAACGGCCGGAGGGTTATTTCGCAGGCAAGCTGATCCAGGATTGCGGTCTGAAGGGTTACAGCGTGGGCGATGCCCAGGTTTCAGAAAAGCACAGCGGCTTTGTGATCAATAAGGGCGGGGCCTGCGCGGCCGATGTGATGGCCCTGATCCGCCATGTGCAGGAAACGGTATTTAAGGAATTCGGCGTGCGGCTCGAAACGGAGGTCCGCATGCTTGGGGATTTCTGATCATCTGTAAATGAAGGAGAATTAACTTGCGTTTTGTGATCGTGACAGGCATGTCCGGCGCCGGCAAAAGCTCGGTGCTGAAGATGCTTGAGGATGACGGATTTTTCTGTGTGGACAATCTGCCGGTCCCGCTGCTGCAGAAGTTTGCGGAAATGAGCTGGCATGAGGAGAACATGATGTCCAAGGTGGCTCTGGGAATCGATATCCGGAGCCGTAAGCATCTGCATATGCTGGGAGAGACCCTGAAGGCTGTCAGGGCCGAGGGCCTGCCCTATGAGATCCTTTTCCTGGACTGCGGCGACGCCACACTGATCCGCCGCTACAAGGAGACCCGGCGTTCCCACCCCCTGGGCAGGAGCAGCCGCATCGAGGATGCCATTGCCGCCGAGCGCAGTGAAATGGCCTTCCTCAGGGAACAGTCTGACTATATCATTGATACCAGCACACTGCTGATCAGGGATCTGCGCCGGGAGATCACCAGGATCTTTGTGGACAATAAAGCCTACAGTAATTTCTATATTACCCTGGTTTCCTTCGGCTACAAATACGGGATCCCTTCAGATGCGGATATCGTCTTTGACGTCCGTTTTCTGCCCAATCCCTACTACGATGAGAATCTGCGCCACATGACCGGCAATCAGGAGCCGGTCCGGGACTATGTCATGAAGGATCCGGACGCCGAGGTCTTTCTGAACCGTCTCTATGAGCTCCTGACCTTTCTCTTCCCCAAATATATCGCGGAAGGAAAGAATCAGCTGGTCATTGCCATCGGCTGTACCGGCGGCCGTCACCGGTCCGTGACCGTGACCAACGCCCTCTATGAGCGGATCAAGGACCTGGATTACGGGGTCAAGGCCGAGCACAGGGACATTGCCCGTGATGCCGCCCGCAGCAATCGTCAGGAGAAATAAAGATGTCTTTTTCATCCATTGTCAAGGAAGAACTGGCAAGGGAAATACCGCCTTCCAGACACTGCCGCATCGCTGAGATCGCGGCGGTGATCAGTATGTGCGGCAGCGTCAGGTTTGATGTGGATGACCATGTATCCATAGAAATCCATACCGAAAATGTTACCGCCGCAAGAAAATACTTTACATTACTGAAAAAAACATTTAATATTAGTAATGGTATTTCCGTCAGACACACGACAAGCCTGAAGAAAAACAGGCTGCATACGATCATTGTCAGTGAGGATGAGACCGCAAGGAAGATCCTGAAGGCATGCAGGATGCTCCGTCCTTTCGGTGACATTGGCGAGGACTATGCATTGACAGACAGTCTGATCACTCAGCGGGACTGCTGCAAACGTGCCTTTATCAGGGGTGCTTTTCTGGCAGCGGGCTCGGTCAGCGATCCGGTCAGAACCTATCATTATGAAATCGTCTGTGCCGCCCGGGAAAAGGCGGAACAGCTGAAGGGCATGATGAACAGCTTTGATATCGGCGCCAGGGTGATCTCCAGGCGAAGGTCATTTGTCGTTTATGTGAAAGACGGGTCGAAAATCGTAGACCTGCTCAATATCATGGGAGCCCACAGCGCCCTTCTGGAAATGGAAAATGTCCGGATCGTGAAGGAAATGCGCAATCAGGTCAACCGTGAGGTCAACTGCGAGACAGCGAATCTCAACAAGACCATCGCTGCTTCGCTGAGGCAGGTGGAGGATATTCAAATCCTCAAAGCGTCATCCATTTATTCCGAATTACCTGACGCGCTCCGGCAGGCAGCCGAGGCAAGGCTGGCCCATCCGGAGGCATCTCTGTCCGAGCTTGGCGACATGATGGATCCGAAAGTGGGAAGGTCCGGCATCAATCATCGTCTGAAAAAGCTCAGCAGTCTGGCCGCAGGCCTGCGAGAGGGTCATTCGGAAGCCGACAGTGCGGAAATTTAAAAATTCCGGCATTGTTCTGAATTTTGACCATGAAAAAGTGAGGGAAACAAATGGTATCAAAGGACATTACAATCAGTATTCCGACTGGCGCAGAGAATCATTCAGCCGCGTCACTTGTACAGGTGGCCTGTCAGTTCGACAGTAATGTTTATCTGGAAGTCGAAAACAAAAAGGTGAATGCCAAGAGTATCATGGGAATGATGAGCCTGAGTATCTACGAGGGCTGTCAGGTGAAGATCATCACAAAGGGCACTGACGAGACAGAAGCTATGGAAAAGCTGGAAGAATATCTGACCGTCAGCCACTAAAGATCAAAGATCATTCGGTAAATCGCCTGCTTTCTTCAGCAATGAAGGAGCAGGCTTTTTAAATCTATTGTTTTTTTCACAGAAATCAGGGAGATTGCATGAATTTTACACATTTGCATGTTCATACAGAATACAGCCTTCTGGACGGATCCAACAAGATCAGAAACCTGATCGCCCGGACAAAGGAACTGGGCATGGACAGTGTCGCCATCACGGATCACGGTGTCATGTACGGTGTTATTGATTTTTACAAAGAGGCCGTGAAGGAAGGTATCCATCCGGTCATCGGCTGTGAGGTCTATGTGGCGCCGGGCTCCCGTTTTGACAAAACCGGCAATATGGCCGGCAACCGTTATCACCATCTGGTGCTGCTGGCCGAGAACGATCTGGGCTACCATAACCTGATGAAGATCGTTTCCCGGGGCTTCACGGAAGGCTTTTACTATAAGCCCAGGGTGGACAAGGAGCTGCTCAGGCAGTACCATAAGGGCATTATTGCCCTGAGCGCCTGCCTGGCCGGCGAGATCCCTTCCGCGCTCCGTTACGGCCGTTACGAGACGGCAGTGGCGGCGGCCAGGGAGATGATCGATATTTTCGGCTGGGACAACTTCTTCCTGGAGCTGCAGGATCACGGGATCCCGGACCAGAAGAATGTCAACCAGGGCCTGCTCCGCATGAACCGGGAGCTGGGGATCCCCCTGGTGGCCACCAATGATATCCATTATACCTATGCCGAGGACGCCCCCTCCCACGATGTCCTTTTGTGTATCCAGACCGGCAAAAAGGTCCAGGATACGGACCGTATGCGCTATGAGGGCGGCCAGTATTATGTCAAATCGCCTGAGGAAATGATGGAGCTCTTCCCCTACGCGCCTGAGGCCATCGAAAATACCCACCGCATCGCCATGCGCTGTCAGGTGAATATTGAATTCGGCCACTATAAACTGCCGCATTTTCCGGTGCCGGAGGGCTATGATTCCTGGCAGTATCTTAAGAAGCTGGTCTGGGACGGCTTTGCCGAGCGCTACGGTGAGGGCAGTCAGGCCCTGAAGGACAGGGTCACTTATGAGCTTGACACCATCAGAACCATGGGCTTTGTGGATTATTTCCTGATCGTCTGGGACTTTATCCACTATGCCAAGTCTCACGATATCATGGTGGGACCGGGCCGTGGTTCCGCCGCAGGCAGTATCGTTTCCTACTGTCTGGATATCACCACCCTGGAACCGATCCGTTATAATCTGCTCTTTGAGCGTTTTTTGAATCCCAACCGTGTGACCATGCCTGATATCGACGTGGATTTCTGCTTCGAGCGTCGTCAGGAGGTTATTGATTACGTGGTCCGCAAGTATGGTAAGGAAAAGGTGGTCCAGATCGTCACCTTCGGTACCATGGCGGCCAGAGGCGTCATCCGGGATGTGGGCCGGGCCCTGGACCTGCCCTATGCTGTCTGCGACCGGGTGGCCAAAATGATCCCCAATGAGCTGGGGATCACCATCGGCAAAGCCCTGGAGGCGAATCCGGAGCTTCGTCGGCTTTATGACAGCGACGATACCATGCGGGAGCTGATCGATATGTCCCGTAAGCTGGAGGGCCTGCCCAGGCATACCTCCATGCACGCGGCCGGCGTGGTCATCAGCCCGGAGGCCGTGGATGAATTTGTGCCCCTGTCCCGGGGTTCTGAGGATACCATTACCACCCAGTACACCATGACGACGCTGGAGGAGCTGGGGCTTCTGAAGATGGACTTCCTGGGCCTGCGTACCCTGACCGTCATCCAGAACGCTGTGCGCCTGGTCAGGAATCAGGGGATCGACCTGGACATCAATACCATCGATTATGAGGATCAGGCCGTTTACGATATGATCGGCAGCGGAAAAACAGAGGGCATTTTTCAGCTGGAAAGTACCGGTATGAAAAACTTCATGAAGGAGCTTAAGCCCCACAGTCTGGAGGATATTATCGCCGGTATTTCCCTCTACCGGCCAGGCCCCATGGATTTCATCCCCCGTTATATCAAGGGTAAGAATCATCCGGAGTCCATTACCTATGAGGCCCCGCAGCTGGAGGAGATCCTGGAACCCACCTACGGCTGTATCGTCTACCAGGAGCAGGTCATGCAGATCGTCATGAAGCTGGCCGGCTACGATCTGGGCCGAAGCGATCTTGTGCGCCGTGCCATGTCCAAGAAAAAGGCGGATGTCATGGCCAGGGAGCGCCAGTACTTTGTTTACGGCAATGAGGAGATGGGCGTGCCCGGCTGTATCGCCAACGGGATCAGTGAGCAGGTGGCCAACCACATCTTCGATGAGATGACGGATTTCGCCAAATACGCCTTTAATAAGTCCCACGCGGCGGCCTACACCATCGTGTCCTACCAGACCGCCTGGCTGAAGCATTATTATCCTGTGGAGTTTATGGCGGCCCTGATGACCTCGGTCATTGAGAATTCTGTCAAGGTGGCGGAGTATATCCAGACTTGCCGGCAGATGGGCATCCGGGTCAATCCGCCGGATGTCAATCAGGGCTACAGCGGCTTTTCTGTCCGGAATGGTGAGATCGTTTACGGTCTCTCCGCCGTCAAGGGCATCGGCAGACCGGTGGTGGAAGCCATTGTCCGCCAGCGGGAGAGCGGCGGTCCCTTTGCCAGCCTGAAGGACTTTGTGGACCGTATGCCTGCGGGCGAGATCAACAAGCGGGTCGTGGAAAACTTCATCAAGGCCGGCGCCTTTGACTGTATGGGCAAGACCCGCCGCCAGCAGCTGGCCGTTTACGTTCAGATCATGGACCAGGCGGCCCAGGAAAAGAAGAAAAACATCTCCGGGCAGATGACCCTGTTCGATTTCATGGGTGAGGAGGAAAAGCGTCACTACGAGCTGACCTATCCCGAGATCGGAGAGTTTGACAAGGATACACAGCTGGCCTATGAGAAGGAAGTGCTGAGCATTTATGTCAGCGGCCACCCCCTGGATGATGATGAGGCCTCCCTGCGCAGGAATGTGACCGCGATGACGGCTGACTTCTATGTCGATGAGGAGACCGGTCAGACCAGGGTCCGGGACCAGGCCAGGGTCACCATCGGCGGTATGATCTCCGCCAAAACAGTCAAATCCACCAAGAACCACAAGATGATGGCCTTCCTGACCCTGGAGGACCTGGTGGGCAGTGTGGAGGTCATTGTCTTCCCGAACGATTATGAAAAGCATTATGCCGAGCTGAATGAGGAGAACAAGATCTATGTCACCGGCAGGGTTTCCGCGGGTGAGGACCAGCAGGCCAAGCTGATCGCCGAGCGGATCATTCCCTTCGACGCACTGCCGAAGGAGGTCTGGCTTCAGTATCCGGACAAGGAGGCCTTCCTGGCCGGGGAAAACATGCTGTACGCGGCTTTGAACGGGCGAAGCGGCCCGGACCGGGTCATTGTTTACTGCAAGGCGGAGAAGATCATGCGCCGCCTGCCCCTGTCCATGTCCGTTACGGCAGATGAGCTTCTCAAGTCGGATCTGGCAAAGCTGGTGGGGAGCGAAAACGTAAAAGTTCGTCAAAGCGTCTTGAAAAGCAGGTAGAAGTATATTACAATAACAATGTTAAGCACCCGGTTAAAAAGCCCCTGATCAGGACCGGCCGGGCTGCGTAAATTTAGAATATACATGCTGGAGGGATAATATGAGCGAAGGCATACATACGATCGGCGTTTTGACCAGCGGCGGTGACGCACCCGGTATGAACGCGGCAGTCAGGGCAGTTGTCAGGACCGCCATCGCCTACGGATGCGAGGTCAAGGGCATTTTAAAGGGTTATATGGGCCTGCTGAATGAGGAGATCGTGGATCTTTATGCAGGCAGCGTATCGGATATACTGAACCGTGGAGGCACCTTCCTTTACACGGCCAGGTGTGAGCAGTTCCGCACACCGGAGGGCCAGGACAAGGGTGCCGAGATCTGCCGTAAGCATGGTATCGACGGCCTTGTGGTCATCGGCGGCGACGGCTCTTTCCAGGGCGCCAGGCAGCTGGCGGCCAGGGGCATCAACACCATCGGTGTTCCGGGCACCATCGATCTGGACATCACCTGTACCGAGTACACCATCGGCTTTGATACCGCTGTCAATACAGCCATGGAAGCCATTGATAAGGTGCGTGATACATCCACATCTCATGAGCGCTGCAGCATCATTGAGGTTATGGGCAGAAATGCCGGTTATATCGCCCTCTGGTGCGGTATCTGCAACGGTGCTGAGGATATTCTTCTGCCGGAGCTTTATAATTACGATGAGGAGTCGCTGATCGACCACATCATCGCCAACAGGAAGCGGGGCAAGAAGCACCATATCATCATCAATGCGGAGGGTATCGGTCATTCCACCAGTATGGCCAAACGTATTGAGGCAGCCACCGGGATCGAGACCAGGGCGACCATCCTGGGCCATCTGCAGAGGGGCGGCAGTCCCACGGCCAAGGACCGTTTCATGGCCTCCATCATGGGTGCCTACGCAGTGGACGCGCTGATGACCGGCAAGTCCAACCGGGTGGTCGCCTACAAGGACGGCGCCTATGTGGATTATGATATCGAAGAAGCACTGAAAATGCAGAAGGAGATTGACAGTTTCCAGTACAGCGTGGCCAGGATCCTGGCCAGGTGATCATAAAGGATCAGGCAGCGGGCAGACAATTGTTGAATAAGTGTCTGTCCGCTTCTGTCATTTTACAGGAGAATGGATATGGAAGAGATCATTAGCAGCATGTCCAATGCCCAGGTTAAGCGGCTGAAGGAACTGCTGACGAAAACCAGGGCCCGGAAGAAGCAGGGCTGCTTTGTGGCCGAGGGCCTGAGGATGGTCAGGGAAACCCCGGCGGACCGTCTGGAAAGCCTTTTTATCTCGGAAAGCTTTGGCCGGCAGGCCCGGGAGGCAGGTCTGGACCTGTCCCGTGCCCGGATCCTTTCGGATGCTGTCTTCAAATCTGTTTCCGAGACCCAGACGCCCCAGGGTATTATGGCCATCGTCCGCCAGCAGTCCGCGGACCTTTCGGATCTGCTGGCCGCAAAGGCCCCCCTCCTTCTTTTTCTGGAAAACATCCAGGATCCGGGGAATCTGGGCACCATGATGCGTACGGCTGAGGGGGCGGGCGTCACCGGCGTGATCATGAGCCGGGATACGGTGGACATCTACAATCCCAAGACCATCCGGTCGACCATGGGATCCCTTTACCGGATGCCCTTTGTCTATGTTGACGATCTTTGTCAGGCTCTGCTTCAGGCGGAGAAGGCTAAGATCCACGTCTTTGCTGCCCATCTGCAGGGGTCTGTCTGCTATACGGACCGGAATTACAGGGGGGCCTCAGGGCTTCTGATCGGCAATGAGGGCAATGGCCTGACCACAGCGGCCGCAGCCTGTGCCTGCGCCAATATCCGCATCCCCATGGCCGGGCAGGTGGAGTCTCTGAATGCGGCCGCGGCCGCTGCGATCCTTATGTATGAAGCGGCCCGCCAGCGTGGTTTTGCCGCCGCTGACTGGACGGAATAGGGGCTGTATGGTATAATATATTTATCTCTATGATAAGGAGGCGTGATATGAACAGTTTTATGTGGCTTGGAATTATGGTTGTTCTGATCCTGATCGAAATCGTTACTTTGGGTCTGACTTCCATCTGGTTCGCCGCAGGTGCCCTGTGTGCTTTCATTACGGCAATGCTGGGCCTGAACCTGACCGTTCAGATCATCGTATTCGCGGTGGTATCGGTCATCCTGCTTCTTTTTACCAGACCTTTGGCCACCCGTTACCTGAACGCGTCGACAACCAAGACAAACGCTGAGGCTATCGTAGGCAAAACAGTGCGCGTCACAGGTGAGATCAGCAACCTGAAGGGCACCGGGCAGGTCGTGGTCAATGGCATAGAGTGGACAGCGCGCAGCGCGGATGATACCCAGGTCTTTAAAAAGGATGAGCTGGTCAGGGTGGCCGGCATCGAGGGTGTCAAGCTGATCGTTGTCAGAAAAGATGAAACTGAAAATGAGAATGAGAATGGAGGAGAATGATGGAAACTATTATTATCCCGATTATTGTGATCATACTGATTCTTCTGATCCTTGCGTCCTGTTTTAAGATCGTTCCGCAGGCGCATGCCTATGTTATTGAGCGTCTGGGCACCTACCACGGGACCTGGTCGGTGGGCTTCCATATCAAAATGCCCATCATCGACAAGATCGCGAAAAAGGTCATCCTGAAGGAGCAGGTGTGTGACTTCGCGCCGCAGCCTGTGATCACCAAGGATAATGTCACTATGAGAATCGATACCGTCGTATTCTATCAGATCACGGATCCCAAGCTTTACGCTTACGGTGTGCAGAATCCCATCATGGCCATGGAAAACCTGACCGCCACCACTCTGCGTAATATCATCGGTGATCTGGAACTGGATGAGACCCTGACCTCCCGTGAGATCATCAATGCCAAAATGAGGTCTATTCTGGATGAGGCCACGGACCTCTGGGGTATCAAGGTCAACCGTGTCGAGCTGAAGAATATCATTCCGCCGGCAGCCATCCAGGACGCCATGGAGAAGCAGATGAAGGCTGAACGTGAGCGTCGTGAGTCCATCCTGATCGCCGAAGGTGAAAAGCGGTCCGCGATCCTGAAGGCTGAGGGACATAAGGAATCCGTTATTCTGGAAGCTGAGGCTGAAAAGCAGTCCGCCATCCTGAGGGCTGAGGCTATCAAGGAAGCCAAGATCCGTGAGGCGGAAGGTGAAGCGGAAGCTATTCTGAAGATCCAGCAGGCCAATGCCGAAGGTATCCGTTACATCAAGGAAGCCGGCGCCGACAGCGCGGTTCTGCAGCTGAAGAGCCTGGAAGCCTTCGCCAAGGCGGCGGACGGCAAGGCCACGAAGATCATCGTGCCTTCCGAGATCCAGGGGATCGCCGGTCTGGCCACCACCTTTGCCGAAGTGGTCAAGGATAAGGATCAGGAGAAAAAAGCCTGATAAAGAATGAACTGTTTTACAGGGCTGTCCGCAGGGGGCAGCCCTTCTTTTATCTGTAATAAGTGAAAACGGACAGATGTGCCTGTTACTGTGGCGTTTGTACAAAAACAGCGCTTTTGTCATGTGAAAAATGACGAAAAAGCTGCCTTGAAGGCCGCAAAAACCTTAAAAACGCAGATTTCAGAAAAAGTTCAGAAATTGGATAGATTTTTTTAAAGGAAGGGGTGTATACTACTGACTTGTAAGGCGGTATTTGTCGGCCTGGAAAGGAGTTTTAAATGCACCAGCTCAGACAGTGGACCGAAAAAAATCCACTGAAATACATCGCATTTTATTTTCTGATATACTGCACATGGTTTTTCCTGCTGGAGAATTTCAGACATCCCGTCCTGTATATTTCTTCGGCACTGGATTACAAAATCCCCTTCTGTCAGTATTTTGTGATCCCCTATCTGCTGTGGTTCTTCTTTATCGGCGGAACCTGTGCTTATTTTTATAAACATTCCCGCAGGGACCTGATGAATGTCTGCCGTTATCTCTTTACCGGCATGACCATCTGCCTGCTGATCTACACGGTGGTTCCCACAGGTCTTCATCTGAGGGGGGCGGTCACCGGGACAGACATCTGTTCCAGGCTGGTCAGCATGCTTTACAGCACGGACACATCTACCAATGTGTGTCCTTCCATCCATGTATTCAACAGCATCGCTGTGACCGTGGTCATCCTTCAGTCAGAGTTCATGAAGAATAAGAAAGTGATCAAACTTGGCGCTGTCATTTTATCCTTCCTGATCTGCCTGTCCACCATGTTCCTGAAGCAGCATTCAGTGATCGATGTATTCTGGGGCTTCGCCCTGAGCCTGGTTCTTTACCCCCTGTCCTACAGGTCGGTACTGGCACCGGACCCTTCGGATACCCGTGTCACGGTTCATTTATAAAAAGTCTTTTTGAGGGTCATGCGATTTTGCATGGCCCTTTAACTTGCGAAACAAGGCGAAATACGCTACACTTAACAGTAAGATCATGCCTGAAAAGGCAGAGAGGAATGTAAGCATGAAGGTTGATTCATTAAGCGCGGCATCGGTAAGCGGGCTGCTTTCCACAGCCTGGGCCGGTCGTCCGGTGGTTTTTGAAAAGGAAGTGGATTCCACTAATCTGATGGTCCGGCGTCTGGCGGATCAGGGCATGCCCCATGGCACCCTGGCCCTGGCGGAGCTGCAAATGGCGGGCCGCGGCCGCCGGGGAAGAGAGTGGTTCTCCCCTGAGGGCAGTGGTATCTGGATGAGTCTGCTCCTTCGGCCGGCACTGGCAGCCGAAAAGATCTCCATGCTGACCATCATCACAGCCATGGCGGTCTATGACGGCCTGGCACCGCTGGTTTCTGACCTGTCCATCAAATGGCCCAATGATCTTCTGATCGGGCAGAAAAAGGTCTGCGGGATCCTGACGGAAATGGTTCCGTCTGAATCATCTCTGCCCCTGGTGGTGGTGGGCATCGGCATTAATGTCAATACGGAAGATTTTCCTGAGGATCTGGCGGAGATTGCCACATCGCTCAGGGCTGCGGCAGGAAAAAGCTTTGACCGCAGCCGGATCATCGCCGATATCATGCAGGCCTTTGAGGCCCGTTATGCCCAGCTGACTGCCTGCGGCGACCTGCGGGATATGCGGGAAGCTTATGAGGACCGGCTGGTCTGCAAAAAACGCAGGATCAACATGATCTCCCCGGCCGGTGTTACAAGCGGCACGGCAGAAGGCATCGACGATCTGGGCCATCTTCTGGTCCGTATGGCGGACGGCAGCCTTCAGTCGGTCATGTCCGGTGAAATATCCGTAAGAAATTCAAATTGAGGTAGTTTATGTACCAGGATGATATAGTGCTTTGCGCGTCAAGCGCCTATGATAAAAAGTATTTTCTGAGCGCGGACTTTGAGGGCCTGCCCCAGAGGATCAAGGATGAACTGAAGATCATGTGTGTCCTTTTCACGGAGGATATCGGCGGCGTCTTCACCCTCAGCTTCACTGAGGACGGGAGCCTGCAGATGAACACCTCCGCGGACGAGGGGGACCTTTTATATGACGAGATCGGCAGCGTGCTGAAGATCAAGCAGCTGCGCCGCGAAAAGCGGGATCTTTTTGAAGCATTGGAAATGTATTACCGTGTTTATTTTCTGGGGGAGGTGCCGGAAGATGTTGATGGTGATTGATGTCAGCAATACCATTACGACACTGGGAACATTCAAGGACGAGAAGCTGCAGCGGATCTACAGGATCACGACCAAGGTAGCCAGGACTTCGGATGAGTACGGTGTCCTGCTCAGGGACCTGGTCCGTATGTCCAATGCCAGCCACAAGGATGTCGAGGGCATTATCATTGCTTCGGTCGTGCCTACGGTCATGTATTCCCTGACCAATGCCTGCCTGAAGTATTTCCATGTACACCCGCTGATCGTCGGTCCCGGCATGAAGACCGGTGTCCGGGTCCGGGCGGAGAATCCCAAGGAAGCCGGCGCGGACCTGATCGTCAATGCCGCCGCCGTCCGGGAGCTCTACGGAACGCCGGCCATTGTCATTGATTACGGCACGGCCACATCCTATCAGCTGGTTCTGGAGGACGGGTCTCTGGATTCGGTGGTCATCGCACCGGGCATCCAGACCAGTCTGCAGGCTCTGACCAATGACGCGGCCAGAATCATGGATGTGGAGATCAGGAAACCCCGGAAGATCCTCAATAATTCCACTGCGGAGTGCCTGCAGGCCGGTCTGGTCTACGGGACCATCGGCGAAACGGAATATATCGTCCGGAAAATGAAGGAAGAATCGGGCCTGAAGGATATCAAAGTGGTCGCCACCGGCGGCTTCGGAAAGGTCATCGCCAAGGAGACGGATGTCATTGATGTCTATGACAGTCTGCTGACCCTGCAGGGTCTGCGGATCATCTATAACAAGGCGAAAAAGTAGATCAGATGGAAGCATTAAAGATTGGCAGTGTGACCATTGATCCTCCGGTCATTCTGGCGCCTATGGCAGGCGTAACAGATCTGCCCTTCCGGCTGCTGTGCCGGGAAATGGGCTGCGGAATGGTCTGTACGGAGATGGTCAGCGCAAAAGCCATTACCTACCATAATAAAAAAACCTACCTGCTGACGCAGACAGCGCCGGAGGAACATCCCGTTTCTCTGCAGCTGTTCGGCTCGGATCCGGATGTGATGGGTGAAGCGGCCCGCATGATCGAGGATCAGGATTTTGAGATCCTGGATCTGAACATGGGCTGTCCGGTGCCCAAGGTGGCAGGCAACGGAGAGGGCAGTGCCCTGATGAAGGATCCCGCCCTGGCAGGCCGGATCATCAGCAGTCTGGTGAAGGCCAGCTCCAGGCCGGTGACGGTCAAGATCCGTAAGGGATTTGACGCCGGCAGTGTCAACGCGGTGGAGGTGGCAAAGGTCTGTGAGGCCAGCGGCGCCTCGGCCATTGCGGTCCATGGCAGGACAAGAGAACAGTATTACAGCGGCAGGGCGGACTGGGATATCATCCGTCAGGTCAAGGAAGCCGTCAGTATTCCGGTGATCGGAAACGGGGATATTAATACGGCTGAGGATGCCCTGCGCATGTTTGAAGAGACCGGCTGCGACGCGGTCATGGCAGCCCGGGGCGCCCGGGGCAACCCCTGGCTTTTCAAGGATATTGTGGACGCTTTGGCAGGCAGGGCGCCGGAAGGCAAACGAAGTCCCGAGGAGGTGGCGGAGATGATCCTGCGCCATGCCAGGCTCAGCATAGATCTCAAGGGCGAGTCCCTGACCATGCGGGAAATGCGTAAGCATGTCGCCTGGTATACGGCAGGTTATCCGGATTCGGCCAGGATCCGCAGGGTCGTCAACGAGACAGAGACCTTTGAGGACCTGAAAGCCCTCCTTGAGCTGTGGCTGAAAACTTCAATTGGTTGACATCATCACCCATTTGGGCTATAATAATACGGCGTATCGTTAAGAGCGGGAAGAAAAAGGCGTTTCCCGCCTTTTTCGTTATCCTATAGACAGAAAGTAATAATAGGGAAACAGGAGGCTTTATTCATGGCTGAACCGAAGAAAAACATAATGACCAAAGAAGGCCTTGAGAAATTCGAGGCGGAGCTGAACGACCTTCGTGTAAACAAGCTGAAGGAGATCGCTCAGAAAATCAAGGAAGCCAGAGAGCAGGGCGACCTTTCCGAGAATGCCGAGTACGACGCTGCCAAGGATGAGCAGAGAGACATCGTTGCCCGTATTGAGGAGCTGGAAAAACTGCTGAAGGACGTTGAGGTCATTGATGAGAATGACACGGACCCCAACACCGTCAGTGTCGGCAAAAATGTGCGTGTACTGGATATCGAATATAATGAAGAGGTCCTCTTCAGCATCGTCGGTACCGGTGAGGTAGACAGCCTGGCCGGCAAGATTTCCAGTGAGTCACCGGTTGGCGCGGCCCTGATCGGTGCACGTATCGGTGAGATCATTGTAGTGGATACACCTGCAGGATCTTTTGAGTACAAGGTCCTGGAGATTTCCAAGAGATCATAATAAAAGTGTGAACAGGAGAGATGAACGTGGCAGGAGAAAATAAGAATCAGGGAAAGCAGCAGCCGGATCTGAATGAGCAGATCCTCAACAGGCGTAAAAAGCTGGCGGACCTGCAGGCACAGGGCAAGGACCCGTTTCAGATCACTAGTTACGACGTGACGCATCACAGCAAGGAGATCAAGGACAACTTTGAAGCTCTGGAAGGCAAGGAAGTCACCGTTGCCGGCCGTATGATGCAGAAACGTGTCATGGGTAAAGCTTCATTCTGCAATATCCGTGATCTTCAGGGGGATATTCAGTCCTATGTGGCGCGCGATGACATCGGCACCGAAAGCTACCAGGATTTCAAAAAAATGGATATCGGTGATATCATCGGCATCAGGGGTACTGTCTTCAAAACCAAGACAAGAGAAATCTCCATTCATGCCCACGAACTGACTCTTCTTTCCAAGAGTCTGCAGGTCCTTCCGGAGAAATATCACGGACTGACCAATACAGACATTCGTTACCGTCAGCGTTACACGGATCTGATCATGAATCCGGAGGTCAGGGACGTCTTTATCAAGCGTTCCAAGATCATCGCCGAGATCAGAAACTACCTGAACGCGCGGGATTTCATGGAGGTTGAGACCCCCATGCTGGTGGAGAATGCCGGCGGCGCGGCTGCCCGTCCCTTCACCACCCATTACAATGCTTTAAATGAGGATAAGAAGCTTCGTATCTCCCTTGAGCTGTATCTGAAGCGCCTGATCGTAGGCGGTCTGGAGCGTGTTTACGAGATCGGCCGCGTTTTCCGTAATGAGGGTTTGGATATTAAGCATAATCCGGAGTTTACGCTTATGGAGCTCTATCAGGCATATACGGACTATGAAGGTATGATGCGTCTGACAGAGGATATGTACCGCACGGTTGCTCAGAAGGTTCTGGGAACCACCCTGCTCAGCTATAAAGGGCAGGAGATCGATCTGGGCAAGCCCTTCACCCGTCTCACCATGACTGAGGCCGTGAAGCAGTACAGCGGTGTGGATTTCGACCAGGTGACCGATCTTGAGGAAGCCAGAAAGCTCTGCGATGAGCGGGAGATCCACTATGAGGAGCGTCATAAGGTGGGTGATATCCTGAATCTTTTCTTCGACGAGTATGTTGAGGATAAGCTGATCCAGCCGACCTTTATCACCGGTCATCCCATCGAGATCAGTCCTCTGACTAAGAAGGATCCGGAGCATCCGGGCAAGGTGCTTCGTTTCGAAATGTTCATGAACGGCTGGGAAATGTGCAATGCCTATTCCGAGCTGAATGATCCCATCGATCAGCGTGAGCGTTTCCTGGCTCAGGACGCGCTGGCAGCCGCGGGCGATGAGGAAGCCAATCATACGGATGAGGACTTCCTGAATGCTCTGGAAGTCGGTATGCCGCCCACAGGTGGTATCGGTTATGGTATTGACCGTATGGTCATGCTCTTTACAGGCGCCGAAGCCATCCGTGATGTCCTTCTTTTCCCGACAATGAAGTCTCTTGGCGGAAAGAATGCCGAGGCCGGTGAAGGCAGCTCTGACGGTTCTGAACCCGTGGCTCCTGCTGAGGAAGCAGCTGCCGAAGTCATTGACTTCTCCAAGGTAGAGGTGGAGCCTCTTTTCCAGGAATTTGTGGATTTTGAGACCTTCAGCAAGTCTGATTTCAGGGCCGTCAAGGTTAAGGCCTGCGAGGCTGTGAAGAAGTCCAAGAAGCTTTTGCAGTTTACTCTGGATGACGGTACCGGTACGGACCGCACGATCCTTTCCGGCATTCATGCTTACTATGAGCCGGAGGAGCTGGTGGGCAAAACACTGATCGCCATCACCAATCTGCCGCCCAGAGCCATGATGGGTATTGAATCCTGCGGTATGCTGCTGAGTGCGGTGCACAATGAGGAGGGTGAGGAGAAGCTTCATCTGCTCATGGTGGACGACCACATCCCGGCAGGCGCAAAGCTCTATTAAAAGCAAAACAGAATAGAATATTGTTACATGACGGCAGCCCCAAGGATAAAACCTTGGGGTTGTTTTCATTTGGGTGATAAGGCCGGGAAGTAGCCGTTAGGCTTGCTTGAGCGGACATTTGATGGTCAACGTACTGCGAGTACTGCGAGCGGCTGAGCCGCGAGATGTTGCCGCTTCTTGGACATCATAAGGATTACCCTTGCGTAATGGAGTATGGGACAAAAGCAATTCGAATAGAGTCTGACATTTTTTCCGTTTTCAATTTGATGATGAGGTCACGGCTTTTTGTGGAGGGTGATAAGACTTCAGCAGCAAAGTCGGGAGCCCCGTAGATACATCTGCGGATGATCTTGCTGCGGTCGCAGACAACAATGACATCCGGTTCATAGATTTGCGTTATAAAAATATTAAATCGATTACTTAATGTTTCGATTGGACTTCGCAATGCCTTTCTCGTATAATCAAGTCAGGAAGCAAAAACAAAAACACCCTGAGGAGGAAGAACACCATGGAATATATCGCTTTAAACAATGGCCTGAAATGCCCTGTCGTCGGTATCGGAACCTTTATGCTGTCTCCGGCGGATGCCGAAAACAGTGTGAGAGAAGCTTTAAAAATGGGTTATCGTCTGATCGATACCGCCAATGCTTATGTCAACGAAAGAGCCGTGGGACGCGGTATCAAAGAGAGCGGTGTGCCGAGGGAGGAGATCTTCCTTTCCACCAAGCTCTGGCCGGCCGAATACGAAAATGAGCATGCTGTCGATGAAACCCTGGAAAGATTAGGCGTCTCCAGCGTAGACCTGCTTTACATCCATCAGCCTGCAGGAAACTGGCTGGCCGGTTACAGACAGCTGGAGAAGGCATACAGAGAAGGCAAGGCCAAAGCGATCGGCATCTCCAATTTCGAGGGTAAATATATTGAAGAGCTGCAGGCCAAATGGGAGATCGTGCCCCAGTTTATCCAGGTAGAGGCACATCCTTATTTCACGCAGGGTGAGCTTCGCCAGACACTGGACAAGTTCGGCATCAGGCTGATGAGCTGGTATCCGCTGGGCCACGGCGACACTTCCCTCATCAACGAGCCGGTCTTTAAAAAACTTGGTGAAAAGTACGGCAAGACGCCGGCCCAGGTGATCCTTCGCTGGCATACACAGATGGGCTTTTCCGTGATCCCGGGCAGCAAGAACGTGGATCATATCAGGGACAATCTGGATATTCTGGACTTTAAGCTGACAGATGGAGAGATGGCGGAAATCGCGAAGCTCGACACAGGCGTTCGCTATTACCACCGGACAGATGAGCAGCTGGTTCAGTTTGCAGGCTGGAAGCCGTCCTATGAAAAAAAAAAAAAAATGTGATCACAGATTGATTCAAGCTGCAG
>CADAIF010000015.1 GCA_902787905.1 uncultured Lachnospiraceae bacterium | reverse complement strand
TGGCCTGACCATGGCTGGGGAGTGGCAGAAAAAGGGCTTTGTGGACGATTGCGTCGTCGCCTATGTCAGCGATGAGAGCCGCGTTGCCTTCCCCTGGACCATGATCGACAAGATCACGCCGAGACCCTCTGAGAAGGTCGCGGATGACCTGGAAGCCGCAGGGGTGGAGAATATGCAGCCTGTGATCACTTCCAAACGGACCTATATCGCGCCCTTTATCAATGCGGAAGGTCCCCAGTACCTTGTGGTGGAGGACAGCTTCCCTAACGGCAGACCGGCCCTTGAAAAGGCAGGCGTTTACATGACCGACAGGGATACTGTCAATAAGGCAGAGCGTATGAAGGTCACAGTCTGCCTCAACCCGATCCATACAGCCCTCGGGCCCTACGGCTGCCTGCTTGGCTATGACCTCTTCTCTGATGAGATGAGAGATCCGGATATGTTAGCCCTTGGCCGCCTGGTAGGTTACGGCGAAGGTATGGAAGTGGTGGAGGATCCCGGCATCATCTCTCCGAAGGCTTTCCTGGATGAGTGCATGAATGACCGTTTCCCCAATCCCTATCTGGGCGACACCTGCCTGAGACTGTGCACAGACTCCTCCCAGGGCCTGGGCGTCCGTTTCGGTGTGACCATCTCTTCCTATGTGAAGAAGTACGGCGACGCGAAGAAGCTGGTGGGTATCCCGCTGGCCATCGCAGGCTGGCTGCGTTATCTGCTGGCTGTAGATGATCAGGGCGGTCATATCGAGCTGGCACCGGATCCCATGGTGGCGGAGATGCAGCCGCAGCTGGCAGATATTGTCATCGGGAAACCGGAGACCTTTAAGGACCAGCTGAAGTGGATCCTGTCCAACGAAAATGTCTTTACCATCAATCTGTATGAGGCCGGGATCGGCGAGCTGATCGAGCAGATCTTCCGTGAGGAGATCGCCGGCAAGGGTGCCGTCAGAGCCACTGTGCAGAAATATCTGGCAAAGTAAAAACACGGTTTTTTCACATTCTTTTATCATGATTTTCACAAATGGGGTTTATCATACAGTCAATCACTGATAAACCCCATCTTTCCTACAGGAGGAAAAATCATGAAAAAAAGTAAAATGTCTATAGCAGCCCTTGTTCTTATCCTTGCCATCATGACCGGCTGCGGCCAGTCAAAGGCCGCGGAGGCGGCCGGAGGGACGCAGGCCCTGACCCTTCAGACCGAAGCCGGGACCGAAACGGAAACGATCCTTTCGGAAACCGCCTTCGAGACCGCGGCGGAGACTGCAGCCGAGACGGAAAGCTCAGTGGTCACGGCCATCAATGTCAGCGCGGACGGCCTTCTGGATCCGGCAGACCTCTTTACGGACCGGGATCTTGTCCAGACCGCGGACCTGTCTGATGCAGTCAGCCTGACCGTATCGGACGGCGAGGATATCACCATCACAGAGGAAGGCGTTTACCTGATCAGCGGCACCGCATCTGACTGTACCCTGATCGTGGCGGCGGACAGTGAAGCCAAGGTCCAGCTGGTCCTGGACGGCGTCACTCTGACCAACAGCGATGCTCCGGCCATCTATGTGAAGTCGGCGGACAAGGTTTTTATCACAACAACAGATTCTGAAAACACACTGACCGTCTCCGGCACCTTTACCGCGGACGGGGATACCAATACCGACGCCGTCATTTTCGCAAAGGACGACATTGTATTAAACGGCACAGGCATTTTAAACATCAGTTCCACGGACAACGGCGTATCCTGTAAGGACGGCCTTAAGATCACCGGCGGCACTATCAATATCTCCTGCAGCGACGCGGCTCTGGAGGCCAACGATTCCGTGATCATGGCGGGCGGCGATGTGACCGTTTCCGACTGCAATGACGGTATCCACAGCGAGAATGATGAGGATGACAGCGTCGGTGACGTCTACATCTGCGGCGGCAGTCTGGAGATCAACGCATTAGATGACGGTATTCACGCCACCACCATTCTGCAGATCGACGGCGGCGATGTAACCGTCAGCGCGGCTGAAGGCCTGGAGGGCACTTATGTCCAGATCAACGGGGGCAGTATCAGCGTGACGGCCTCTGACGACGGCGTCAATGCCTCGGCGAAATCAACAGCTTACACGCCGACCCTGGAGATCAACGGCGGGGACCTGACCGTGGATATGGGCGCCGGCGACACGGATGCCCTGGATTCCAACGGCGGTCTTTATATCAACGGCGGTACGGTCACGATCAATGCCCAGTTCGCCTTCGACTATGACGGCGAGGGTCTTATGACCGGCGGCACCGTGACAGTCAACGGCCAGGAGATCACCCAGCTCACCAACAGCATGATGGGCGGCGGCATGATGGATGGTGGTCAGATGGGCGGCCCGATGGGCGGTCAGGGAGGCGGCCCCATGGGAGGCGGCCCCTGGCATTAAATCTCGATAAAGCATAGGAGTTGAATAACACTTGAGAAAAGAAATCATCGGCGGACAGTACGACGAGGAAAGGGCGATGTACTATCTGCAGCAGGCAGACCTTAAGGGCTGCGTTTTCGCAGGACCGGCGGACGGGGAATCCGCCCTGAAGGAAGCCCGGGATATCACAGTCACAGACTGTCATTTTTCCCTTCGCTATCCCCTGTGGCATGTCACAGGTTTTACCCTCACGGATTCGGAAATGGATGAGATGACCCGGGCGGCCCTCTGGTACGCGAAGGACGGCCGGATCAGCAACTGTGCTTTAAACGGCATCAAGGCCGTCAGAGAGTGCGATCATATTGAGATCTCGGACTGTGAGATCAGTTCCCAGGAGTTTGGCTGGAAATCCAGAGGCATTTCCCTGGCCAATACCAGGATCACCTCGGAATATCTGTTTCTGGACAGCCGTGACATCAGCCTGTCTCATGTCAAGATGAACGGCAAATATTCCTTCCAGTACGTGGAGCATCTGGATGTGGCGGATTCTGTCCTGGATACCAAGGATGCCTTCTGGCACAGTAAGCATGTGACGGTCAGAAACAGCATCGTCAAGGGAGAGTACCTGGGCTGGTATTCGGAGGACCTGACCCTGATCGGCTGTAAGATCATCGGCACCCAGCCTCTTTACTGCTGCAAGGGCCTGAAGCTGATCAACTGCACCATGGAGGATACAGATCTGGCCTTTGAATATTCAGAGGTGGAGGCTGAAGTCAACGGCCATATCGATTCTGTCAGGAACCCGCTTGCGGGCACCATCATCTGCGACAGTGTGGGCGAGGTCATCATGGCCGATGCGGTCATGCCCTGCAAGGGCAGGGTGATCGTCCGGGAATAATCGTTCCGGAAAGTCTCATACGAAAGGCACTCATTAAATAAATATTAATGATAATTATTTTCAATAAAGCGCAAAACCGTGTATTTATGCGGGTTTGCGCTTTTTTAATGTCTTGACACTTCCAATAAAAAATAGTAACATGACTTCGTTAGAATTAACTAACTTCCGGGAGGAATCCCTCTCAAAAATATTTTTATAGAAGGAACTGACAGGAATGATGAAGAATATCAACAAGACACTGGCGGTGTTCATGCTGCTGCTGATCTGCATCACAACACTGCCGAGGGTCGTCTTCGCGGACGATACCTACTACGGCACCTGGGCGGAGTATCAGGAGGGCACGGGCCTTGCGGATGCCACCTGGAATCATGTGGCTGAGGCCATGGACCTGGTGATCGAGACCGCCAAGGAAAAATACGCGGCCGGGGACGCTGACGGCGCCTACGACTGCATCAATGACGCTTACTACGGTTATTATGAGACGACGGGTTTCGAGCGTGTGGCCATGGGCTACATCTCCGGCGCCCGTAAGTCCCAGATGGAGCTTCAGTTCTCCGCCTGCAAGTCCGTCGCCAAGAAGGGCGGCTCAGTAGATGACTTCAACGCGGAGGCGGATCTTCTTTCCGAGATGCTGCATGAGGATGCCAACATTCTGGACGGCACCTCCGGAAACAGCAGCCAGGAGGAAGGGGATACCGCAGCGACCGGGCTCTTTGCCGATAATTATTACGGTACCTGGGCTGAGTACAATGCTGCAGCTGATGCCGCAGGCGTCAGTACTGCCACATGGAATGATGTGGTGGATGCCATGAACGAGGTCATTGAGGCAGGCAAAGCCCTCTATGCCGAGGGTGACGCCCAGGGCGCCTATGACTGCATCAATGACGGTTACTACGGATATTACGAGACGACAGGCTTTGAGCGCGTGGCCATGGGTTACATCTCCGGCGCCCGTAAGTCTCAGATGGAGCTTCAGTTCTCCACCTGCAAGTCCGTGACCAAGAACGGCGGCTCAGCAGATGATTTCAATGCCGAGGCCGACCAGCTCAAGTCCATGCTCCGTGAGGACGCCCATATCCTGGACGGTACGACCCCGGAGGAGGACAGCGAGGAAGCTGCGGGAGGCACGAGCCGTTCCGCCGGTGTGGCTGCCTTTATCGCCTGCTTTACCATTCTTCTGAGAGAAGGTTTTGAGGCCATCCTGATCGTCGGCGCCATCATCGCTTATCTGGTGAAATCCGCTGACGGCGAGGAAGAGAGAAAGCGTCTGACCCGGCCGGTCTACATCGGTGCCGTCCTTGGTATCCTGGCCAGCTTCGTCTCCGCTTTCCTGCTGAACCAGCTGAAGCTTGCCAACAGCGCCCAGCAGGAGATCATTGAGGGTGTTACCGCTCTGATCGCTGTGTGCGTACTCTACTATGTAAGTAACTGGATGATCTCCAAGGCCGATACCGAGGCCTGGGAAGCCTACATTAAAAAACAGGTAGGCAGCGCCGCCAAGAAGGGAAGCTCCAGGGCCCTGGCCTTTACCGCTTTCCTGGCTGTTTACAGAGAGGGCGCCGAGGTTATCCTTTTCTACCAGCCCATGCTTTCCGGTGACAACATCAACATGGTCTGGGCAGGTTTCGGCGTCGGCTGCGTTGCCCTGGTCTTTGTCTACATCGCGATCAGAGTGCTGAGTCTGAGACTCCCGTTGAAGCCCTTCTTCACCGGCACCAGTATCCTGATGTTCATCATGTCCATCGCCTTCCTTGGTTCGGGTATCAAGGAGCTGATCGAGGGCGATGTGATCACCATGACATCTCCGGCCTGGGTTTCCTGGATCCCGTCACATCCCGTGCTTGAGATCCTGGGTATCTACCCCTGTGCCGAGACCGTGATCCCGCAGATCATTCTGCTGGTCATCACCATCATCATTTTCATCTGGCACATCCGGAAGAGCAGAAAGCTGCGTGAGGAGATGGCCGCGGGAAATGCTTAAATTGCTTGCTGAGGGCTGCCTTTACAGCAGCTTTTAGGGGATAAATTTTTTTCAAAATTTTAAGGAGGAAACTATGAAAAAAAGAATTGCAGCTTTAGTTTTAGCAGCTTCCATGACAGCTCTGGCACTTGCAGGCTGCGGCGGCTCTTCCAAGAAAGAGACAGCAGCAGCTACAGAGGCAGCAACACAGGCCGCTGAGTCTGTAACAGCAGAGGCAACCGAGGATGCCGCAGCAGCAGCTCCGGGTGAGGCCGCAGGTTTCACTGAGATCCCGATCTTCGAAGGTCTTGAGATCGAGGGCCTTCTTTCCTGCAACGCTGTCTTCTTCCAGCCGGTTCCGATGACAGGCGGCTATGACGACATCAGCGATTACAACATGCATATCGAGGCAGATGTTTCCGCTATCGACAATACTCTTGGCTACGGCGTAGGCGACTGGGTTCCGTACCTGACCATCGATTACAAGATCATCGGTTCTGACGGCAACGCAGCAGCAGAAGGTACCTTCATGCCGATGGCAGCTTCCGATGGCCCGCATTACGGCGCAAACATCAAGCTTGACACAGCTGATACCTACACTGTTGAGTTCACATTCCACAGCCCGGACGAGAACGGCTACCTCATCCATACAGATGCTGAGACAGGCCCCGGCGGCGTGCTTGATGATATCTTTGGTGAAGGCAATGTTACTCTGACCTATGAGGGCTGGGAGTACACACCGCAGGAGTGGTAATCTCTTCTTCTTGAATAATGACCTTTGATACAGGGAGATCGGCAAGAATCTCCTGTCCCTATATCAAGTATGTATGTCATACCGGTCGTTTTCTGGCCGGTATGACATAGTCATGTCCGGGAAAGCCTTCAAATGCCCCGGCAGAAGGGGATTTCCGGATACTCACATGAAATACGGGAGGTAAAAAACGTGCTTAAAAATATGGTATCGACGACCCAGGATCTTCTGGCCGTCGTTCTGGTCATCGGCATGGCCCTGGCCTACATGCGTGTCATTTACGGCACCATGGGCGGCAGGATCATGAGGATCGGCACCTATGTGGGTCTGATCGCGGCCTTTGCCATGGCCATTCTGAAAAACGCAACGAATAAGATAGACACCGGCGGCTGGAACATGACCCTGTTCGAGATCGCGATGGTGGCTTTTGTCGTTTTTCTGATCGTCTCTATTGGACCGGTCCGGAAGAAACTGGGCATGGGCGGAGAGCTCATCTGCGCCATTGCGCTGTCGCTCATCGTTATCGTGGCCCTGGTCTACCGTGTACCGGATGTTCTGAGTTATCTCTACACAAACCTGGTGGCAGAGAAAACCGTGCTTTCCACAGCCTATATCTATAAGTTTATCGGCTGGCTGGCCGGCGTCGCTCTCACATTTGTCATCTGCATTGCTGTTTATAAGGGCGGTTCCCGTCTGAACGCAGGTCTGATCGGCCTTCTGACCCGCCTGGTCCTGCTGGTAAACGCACTGAGACAGGGCGGCAATGTCATGAGAACCATGCTGGCCCGAAGGATGATACCTTCAAATCATACCCTGTTCACTCTCGCTAAAATTTCCTCCAATTACGATAATGCCTTTGTTTTTGTGATGGCTGCTTTTGCGGCTGTCATTGCCGTAGTGCTGCTGATCCGCAGCCTGCATGTCAATGAACCCTACAGAAATCCCGCCGAACACAGGAAGATCAAGGCTAAGTGGATCAAAACCAGACGCTGGTCCTGGGCGGTCATCATCACCCTGGGGCTGGCGATCCTGAATCTGACCGCAGTCAATGCTTACGCCAACAGGGCTGTGGAGCTTTCTCCTGTGGAGGAGCCGGTCCTTGAGGGCGACCAGCTGCTGGTCACTGCGGACCGTGTTTCCGACGGGCATCTCCATCGTTTCGGCTACACGACTGAAAATGGCGTGGAGATCCGTTTCATCGTTATCCAGAAGCCCAACTCCAGCGCTTACGGCATCGGCCTCGACGCCTGCGACATCTGCGGTGAGACGGGTTACTATGAAAAGGACGGACAGGTCGTCTGCAAGCTCTGCGATGTTGTCATGAATGTCAACACCATCGGCTTTAAGGGCGGCTGCAACCCTATTGTCATTGACTACACAGTAGACCACGGCGATATCTATGTGCCGATCGCCAGTCTGCTGCCTTATGAAGCTGAATTCAAATAAGGAGACTTTAATATGTTTATCAGAATGATCCGGGGAGCCCTCATCAGGCAGTGGAAAAAGATGGCCATGATCGGTTTTACCATTGCCCTGGGCGCTTCCCTTGCCACCGCCATGCTGAGCGTCCTTTATGACGTCGGCGATAAGGTCAATCAGGAGCTGAAGGCCTATGGCGCGAATATTACGGTGGTTCCCAAGGAAGCTTCTGTCATCAGCGATCTTTATGACGTGGAGGGCGGCGAATCTTCGGGAGCCTATCTGAAGGAAGATGAGCTGGGCAAGATCAAGACCATCTTCTGGGCTTTCAATATTGTGGACTATACGCCCTTTATCAATGTGAACGCAAAGCTGGACGACGGCAGCAGCGTCAAGGTCGTGGGCAGCTGGTTCAACCACCATATGGAACTGCCGACAGGCGAGTCTCTGGATGCCGGTATCACCAGTCTGAGAAGCTGGTGGGAGATCACGGCAGGCAGCTGGCTCGATGAGCAGGCTGAAGCGGATGAGAACGCGGCCATGATCGGTACAGCTCTGGCTGAAAAGACCGGCCTGACCGTCGGCGATACCATCCATGTCACCGGAGATGTCTCCGACGGCAGCTACAGGATCGTGGGTATCTTTGATGCCGGCGGTGAGGAGGACGACCAGATCTACACGCCCCTCAACACAGCCCAGGCCCTGGCAGGACTGGACGGCTGCGTGGACAGCATCGAGGTCAGCGCCCTGACGACGCCGGATAATGAACTGGCCATCAAGGCGGCCAAGGATCCCGGTTCCCTGACCATCAAACAGTACGAGACCTGGTACTGCACCGCCTATGTCAGCTCCATCTGCTTCCAGATCCAGGAAGTCATTACCGACTCCGTGGCCAATCCGGTGCGTCAGGTGGCGGATTCCGAGGGTGCCATCCTTGACAAGACCCAGATGCTGATGATCCTCATTACCATCCTCAGCATGATCGGCGCGGCCCTGGGTATCTGCAACCTGGTCACAGCCAGCGTTATGGAGAGAAGTAATGAGATCGGCCTCATGAAGGCCGTGGGTGCCCAGAATAGTCAGATCACAGGTCTGGTCCTTCTGGAGATCATTATCGTCGCGATCATCGGCGGTGCCATCGGTTATGTGGCAGGCTTCGGCTTTGCCCAGATCATCGGCCATACCGTTTTCGGATCTGCCATCACCATGCGTCTGGTGGTTATCCCCATCGTCGCCGTGATCGTTATACTGGTCACACTGGCCGGCAGTATTCCTGCCATCAGAATGCTTCTGAGACTTCGTCCCTGCGAAGTTCTGCACGGCAGATAAGGAGGAACGATGAATAAGAAGAGAAAAATGTATTTCCGGATGATCACAGCTTCGCTGATGCGCAGACGCTCACGTATGCTGATCGCGCTGCTGGCGATCGCCATCGGCGCAACGATCCTTTCCGGTCTGGTAACGATCTATTATGATGTGCCCCGTCAGATGGGCGCGGAATTCAGAAACTACGGCGCCAACATGATCCTGGTCGCCTCCGAGGAGTCCTTTACTCTGGAAGACGTGGATCAGAGCATGTCCTATATCAAACAGAATGAGCTGGTGGGTGTGACGCCCTACCATTACGAGACAGTCAGGATCCATGAGCTGCCTGTCCTGGCTGCGGCCATGGATTTGGAGCAGGTTCAGAAGACCAGCCCCTACTGGAATGTTGACGGAGACTGGGCCGCTTCCGACGGCGAGCTGATGATCGGTAAGACCATCGCGTCAGATATGCAGCTTGGCGTGGGCGACTCGATCACGGTCACCTGGACGCCTTCCGCAGGTGACGCTGAGGCAGAAACGACGGCCCAGAACGAGGATGAGCTTATCCTGGACAATGAGATGGAGATGACCATCACCGGCATCGTGGAGACCGGCGGTTCCGAAGAGGATTACGTCTACATGTCCCTGGCGGATATGGAGACCCTGACCGGTACTGTGCCGGATCTTGATATCGCAGAGGTCAGTGTATCGGCCTCCGGCGCTGATCTTGAAAACTATAAGAATGCGATCACTGATAATGTGGACGCTGTCAACGCAAGACTGGTCAAGCGTGTCACCGCTTCCGAGACGACCGTCCTGAGCAAGCTGCAGGCCCTGGTCCTGCTGGTGACCATTATCGTTCTGGCTCTGACCATGATCACTGTGGCGACAACCATGACCGCCGTGGTCACCGAGCGCCGTAAGGAGATCGGTCTGCGTAAGGCCCTGGGCGCATCTGACCAGAGTATCCGTATGGAGTTTCTGGGTGAAGGTCTTCTGCTGGGTGGTCTGGGCGGCATCCTGGGTTCCATCCTGGGCTTTGCCTTCGCGCAGGCAGTCAGCATCAACGTATTCAGCAGTTCCATCTCATTCAGACCCCTGCTGGTTCCCATTACCATCATCGTATCGGTTGTGGTCACCGGCGCAGCGTGCATGATCCCGGTCCGCAGCGCGACAGATGTAGATCCGGCGCTTGTACTCAAGGGTGAATAATCTTAAGTTTAGTATAAAGGAGACACGAAATGAGTCTGTTAGAGCTTAAAAATGTATCTAAGATCTACGGTGATCTGCATGCCCTGGACGACGTCAGCATGAAGGTGGAAAAGGGTGAATGGGTCGCCATTATGGGTCCCTCCGGTTCCGGCAAGAGTACCATGATGAATATCATCGGCTGCATGGACAAGCCCAGTCTGGGCGAGGTTTTACTGGACGGTGTGGACATCGCCAGGGAAAGCGGCAAGAACCTGACAACGATCCGGAGAGATAAGATCGGTCTGATCTTCCAGCAGTTCCATCTGGTAGGTTATCTGACCGCCGTGGAGAATGTCATGCTGGCCCAGTACTACCACAGTATTCCTGATGAAAAGGAAGCCATGGAAGCCCTGGAGCGTGTCGGTCTGGCGGACCGTGCCAGACATCTGCCCAGCCAGCTTTCCGGTGGTGAGCAGCAGCGTGTCTGCGTGGCCAGAGCCCTGATCAACCATCCGGAGATCGTTCTGGCCGATGAGCCGACCGGCAACCTGGATGAGGCCAACGAGAGTATCGTTGTCGAGCTCTTCCACAAGCTGCATGACGAGGGTACGACCCTGATCGTGGTCACCCATGACCCGGAGGTGGCTGAGGTGGCCCAGAGAACCCTGGTCCTGCGTGACGGCCGCCTGGTCAAGGAGACCGTCAATGATCATTTTACAGGTGTCATTCACTATAATGACTGACCCGGAAGGAGAATACCATGAAAAAAGCAGTTTTAATGATCGCTGCCGCTGTCATGTCCCTGTCCATGCTGGCAGGCTGCGGCGGCGGTAAGGCCGTTTCCTACAAGGACGGCACTTATACAGGCAAAAGTGAAGTTTACATCAACGAGGACGAGGAATCTGAGGAGGGCAACGGCTACGGCGTGGTTGAGCTGACCATCGAGGGCGGCAAGATCACGGCCTGCACCTTTACAACCTACAACACAGATGATACCCTTAAGGATGAAAACTACGGCAAAAAAGACGGAAGCGTCGCCAATAAGGATTACTTCAAGAAGGCCCAGCACGCCCTGGGCGCCTGCCCCAAATATGCCGAGCAGCTGGTAGAGGCCGGCAGCCTGGATGGGGTTGACGCGATCTCAGGCGCCACCGTCAACTACAATGAGTTCAAGGAGGCTGTCAACGCAGCCCTTAAGGAAGCAGAAGAATAAGGAGCTTTCATGAAAGTCATCAGACATCTTCTGATCGTCTGCGCGGCCCTGCTGCTGATCATCGGCATTCCCTTTTTCAGATCGGGATATTTCGCAGCCATGATCAGCGGCGAGGACGCCGTGGCTTCGGCCACGGTGGCGCTGGATCAGCCCTCAGGCGAGTATGTCGTCATGATCAACGAAACAATCCGTACAGATGATGAAACCTTAAACACCTGGACGGATTATTTTTCAGGTAAAGAGATCGATTTCCTTTTTGAGGATATCCGCTGCTGCGTGGCGTCCGGGGACGCCCCCGGTCTGGAAATGGCCCGCAGCTACCAGTCCCGTCTGCCTGAAAACCAGATGAAGATCCGGACAGAGGACGCGACCCTCATGCTGTCCAAGGCGGAGTACGGCAACTTTGACATCATCGTCATGTCAAAGGAATTTGCCGATATCTTCGGCGCGGATTCCCTGAAGGGACAGGAAGGCGTCCGTTATCTGGAAGTCAAAGGAGCGCAGTGATGAGAAAGTGGAATACCCTGATCAGTTTGCTTGTTATCCTTCTCTTTGTCTTCCATGCGGTCTTCGGCGGTTTTCAGCTGGCCGGCATCATGGAGGGCGGCTCTGCGCTCATGCAGGTGACTGCCTGGCTGATGCTGGGACTGATCATTTTACATGCCCTGATCGGCTGCGTCTTAACGGGTCAGACCCTGAAGGCTGTCAGAAAGTCCGGTGTTTCCTATTTTAAAGAAAACAAACTGTTCTGGGCCCGCAGGATCAGCGGCTTTGCCATTCTCCTCTTTATCCTTTTTCATGTGCTGATCTTTATCGGCAGGAATGAGGGGGCTTTCCGCCTGAATTATTTCGGCACTGCCCAGCTCATTTCCCAGATCCTTCTGGTGATCACCGTGGCTGTCCACGTCATCACCAATGTAAAGCCGGTGCTGATCGCTGCGGGCATTCCGGGACTTAAGAAGTACGTAGTGGATATCCTGCTGGTTCTGGCGATCCTGCTGCTTCTTTCCGGCGCGGCCTTTGTCATCTATTATCTGAGATGGAGGATGATCTGATGGAGAAAGTGATCCTTATCGGCGCAGGCCTTTCCGGCCTGTCAGCGGCCATTGTCCTGGCAGAGCAGGGCATCTCCTCCTGCCTGATCTCCGCCCAGCCTTCGGAGCGGGCCCAGTCCGTTCTGGCCGAGGGCGGCATCAACGGCGCCCTGGATACCATGGGGGAGCAGGACACGACAGAAGAGCATTTCGCCGACACCATGCGGGGCGGTGTCTATATGGCGGATCCCAATGCGGTGGACCGCCTGACAAAGGGAGCGCCGAAGGTCATTCGATGGCTTGAAAGTCTGGGCGTTCCCTTTAACCGTATCAACGGGGATATACAGCTGAGAAATTTCGGCGGACAGAAGAAGAAACGAACCGCTTTTGCCAGGAGCAGTACGGGCAAGATCCTCATGTCAGCCCTGATCGCGGAAGTCCGAAAGCACGAGGCGGCAGGACTTGTGACCCGCTATACCCATCATGAGATGATCCGTCTGCTGATGGATGAGAATGCGGAAAAGATGACCTGCAGGGGCGTCAGGGTCCGTGACAGATATACCGGCCGGCTGACGGACTTTTACGGGCCTGTCATTCTGGCCTGCGGCGGCATGAACGGTATCTTTCCGGGCATGACCACCGGCACGACCCGCAATACGGGCGACGCTGCGGCCATGGCCTTCTGTCAGGGCGTGAAGCTGGCCAACCTGGAGATGATCCAGTATCATCCCACCACCATCGGCATCTCAGGCAAGCGCTGTCTGGTCACTGAGGCGGCCAGGGGTGAAGGCGGCCGTCTCTTCATAGAAAGAAAGGGACAGCCCTGGTATTTTATGGAGGAACTGTATCCGGAGCTGGGCAATCTGATGCCCAGAGATGTGGTCTCCAGAGAAATCTTTTTTGTCCTCCGCCGGGAGGATTGCACGGGCCCGGTCTGTCTGGACATGACCGGCCTCTCCCCGGAGGTATGGAAAAACAAGCTGTCTGATCTCAGAGAGGAGATCATTCACTATATGGCGAAGGATCCGGTGACGACGCCTATTCCGGTGGAGCCCGGGATCCATTACTTTATGGGCGGCATCGATGTGGACTTACGGCACCGCACCAATGTGGACCGCCTGTACGCGGCGGGAGAGTGTGCCTGCCAGTATCACGGGGCTAATCGTCTGGGCGGCAATTCCATGTTAGGCGCCGTCTTCGGCGGCAGGACGGCAGCCGGGGATCTGGCAGAACGCCTGGCTTCATCCGGCCTCCGTCTTGGAGAGGGTCCCTGGGAAGAGACGCTGCCGGCGGACTTTAAAGACCCGGCTGCAGATCCGGCCTCTCCGGTCCTGATCGGGCAGATCAGCCGGATCCTTCTTAAGGGTCTGGGGATCGTCCGGAATGAGACTGAACTGAACCGGACCCTGGATGAGCTGCTGGCCCTGGAGGCTTCGGGCACTTATAATATCCGTGAGAGGGGACGTCTGAAGCTGGCCGAGGCCATGATCAGAAGTGCCGTTTTGCGCAAGGAGAGCCGGGGGGCCCACTACCGGGAGGATTATCCCGAAAAGTCGGAAGACTTCAGGAAGACGGCGGTGGCATCCTTATCCGGCGATGATATCTGTATTGATTACCGTGATCTTCCGGAAAGAAAGGGGCAGGCCTGATGAAAACAATACTGAAGGTCCTTCGCAGAAAAGACCCTGACCAAAAGGCCTGGTGGCAGGAGATGATCTTTGAAACCGAGGATGAAAACGCCTCTGTGGCCACTGCCCTTACCGCCATCTGCGCGGACCCCTCCTTTCAGGATGCCAAGGGGCAGCCGGTGGGAGAGATCGTCTGGGACTGCAGCTGTCTGCAGAAAAAATGCGGCGCCTGCGCCATGGTCATTAACGGCAGGCCCAGGCTGGCCTGTGACACACCGCTTCGGGAATTTAAGGGCGGTCCGGTGACCTTAGAGCCCCTGCGTAAGTTTCCGGTGGTGGCGGATCTGGCTGTGGACCGCAGCATCTTATATGAAAACCTGAAGACCATGAAGGTGTGGTATGAGGAGGCTGTCCGGGCCGAAGGCCCCATGCTGGACCTGGCCTACGCATCTTCCAGATGCCTGCAGTGCGGCTGCTGCCTGGAGGTCTGTCCTAACTTCTACGCCGGCGGCACATTTGCCGGCACAGCAGCGCTGGGACCCACGGTAAGGCTGCTGGCTTCTCTGCCCGAAGGACAGAAAAAGGAGGTCAGGAAGGCTTATCGCGACCATATCTACGAGGGCTGCGGCAAGTCTCTGGCCTGCAGGAATATCTGCCCGGCGGGCATTGATGTGGACGAGCTGCTGGTCAATGCCAATGCCATGGCCGTCTGGAAACGGCTTTTCGGGCCTAAAGGCCGGTCATGAAAAGACGGAAGCTTCTGTTGATCTGCCTGGCCCTGCTTATACTTGCTCTGGGGATCTTTGCCGGCTGGCGCTGTTATCAGCGGGAAAAGCTGAAAAACGCCTGGACCACCAGTAAGGATCTGAGCGTTTACTTTGTCAATGCCGATGCCGTGGCGGACCAGATCCGGAATACCCTCAGGAATCACAGTTGGCGGGTCACCCTCACCTACAGGTCCCACGGGGACAATATGGAGGATATCCGTCAGATGGTGGATGAGCTCATCGAAAGGGCCATGGAAGAGACCGATGACCCCACGGAGGGCGACTATATCCGCTATCAGTTCGGCGGCTATGACATGGATTACAGCTACAGCCTGGACGGGGATGACTACTGCTATGTCATCCGGATCATGCCCCATTATTATACGACCGTGGAGCAGGAGGAGGCTGTGGACGCGGAGGTGGCCGGGATCCTGTCTCAGATGGCCTTTACAAAGGAGACTCCGGAGGCGGAAAAGATCCGGGCCATTTACAATTACGTTTACGATACCGTCAAATATGACAGGGTTCACAAGAAGAACCCCAACTACCATCTGAAAACGACAGCCTACGCAGCCGCGGTGCAGCATACCGCCGTGTGTCAGGGCTACAGCGTGCTGATGTACCGGCTGCTTGAGGAGGCCGGGATCGACTGCCGGGTGGTGACAGGCACAGCCATCAATGACACGGGTGAGGAATATCATGCCTGGAATCTTGTCAGATCAGACGGTCTGTATTATAATCTTGATGTCACCTGGGACTGGCAGACCCAGACGCATGATTACTATATGAAAAGCGATGCATCCTTCTCGGACCATATCAGGGATCCGCAGTTCGCGGACGAGGCCTTTTACGCCCTTTATCCCATGGCCGGGCAGGATCTGGACCAATAAAGGAGTTTTGCACAATGGGTATAAGAAACAGTCTGCCCTTTCGAAACCTGGTCAGAAGACCGGGCAGGACGACACTTTTGCTCATCCTGGTGACCTTCCTGTCCCTGTCGATCTTCGGCGGGACCATCATCACCTCCAGTCTGGCCTCAGGCCTGGCTTCTCTGGAAGCCCGTCTGGGGGCGGATGTCATGGTCGTTCCTTATGAGGCGGCCACAAAGACCAGTCTGGAAAACATTGTCCTGCAGGGCAATACCGGCTATTTTTATATGGACCGGTCCAAGCTGGATAAGATCAGTGCCCTGGAAGGCGTGGGCCAGGTGTCGGCCCAGATCTATCTGGCCTCGACCAGCTCCGGCTGCTGTTCCCTGCCGGTGCAGATCATCGGCATTGATCCGGAGACGGATTTTACCATCCAGCCCTGGCTGAGACGCAGCTACGGCAGAGATCTGGAGGACCTGGACGTGGTCGTGGGCAACGACCTGAACGCCTTTGTGGGCGACGACCTGTCCTTCTATGACGTGGACGTCCATGTGGCGGGTAAGCTGGACAAGACCGGCACCTACATGGATACGGCGGTCTTCTGTAATTTCAATACGATCCGTGCCATGATCAATGCCTCACTGGAAAAGAACATGAATACCTTCGCGGATATCAATCCGGATCAGGTCATCTCCTGCGTCATGGTTAACGCCGCGGAGGGTTATACTGTAGACGATGTCCTGGCCGCTGTCAAGATCAAGGTCAAGGGCATCCGGGCCGTGCAGACCAAATCCATGATCTCCGGCATTTCCCAGTCCCTGCTGGGCGTGACAGATGTGATCCGTCTGATGATCGTTCTGGTCTGGATCCTGGCTCTGGCCATCATGGTCCTGGCCTTTATGCTGATCATCGGCGAGCGTAAGAAGGAGTTTGCCATCCTCAGGGTGGTGGGTGCCTCCCGGAGCAGACTGGGCGGCATTGTCCTGAAGGAAGCCCTGATGGTCAGTCTTCTGGGCGGTCTGATCGGTGTGGCCCTTGGCCTGGTCATTGTCCTGCCCTTCGGCAGCATGATCGAAAACATGCTGAATCTGCCGTTTCTGATCCCCGGCCCGGGCAGGCTGGCTTTGCTGGCCGTTGTATCTTTGGCGGCCTCGGCAGCGGCCGGCTGTCTGTCCAGTGTGATGGCGGCCCGGAAGTGACCTTGAGCTGGAGCCCGGAAAACTGACGGTCCTGACCGGCCGTTCCGGCAGCGGCAAGAGTACGCTTCTGAATATGATGGCAGGGCTTCTGCAGCCGACAGAGGGCCAGGTCTTTCTGGGAGATACGGACCTTTACCGGCTGGATGACAAGGCCCTTTCGAAGCTGAGGAGTAAGGAGATCGGCGTGATCCCCCAGGGGCAGACGGCCCTGTACGCCCTGACGGTGCTGGAAAATGTTCTGCTCTCCTGGACCCTGTATCCTGACGGCGCCGACCACGAGGCGGAAGCCATGGAACTGCTGGAAAAGGTAGGCATCGGCCATCTGGCCTCCAGTATGGCCTCGGAGCTGTCCGGCGGTGAGATGCGCCGCATGGCCATCGCCAGAGCCATGATCCGGAAGCCTTCGGTGATCCTGGCGGATGAGCCCACGGGAGATCTTGATGATGAAAATACACAGGAAGTTCTGAAACTGTTGAAAGAGACTGCCGGGCAGGGGACGGCCGTCCTTCTGGTCACCCACGAGAAGGAAGCGGAGCGTTATGCCGACATTCTGATGAAAATGGACAGCGGCAGGCTGTCGGTGATATCAACATGCGAGAACAATTTGCCAGAACAGAATTGCTTTTAGGGCCTGAGGCCATGGCGCGCCTGGCTTCATCCAGGGTTGCCGTTTTCGGCGTCGGGGGCGTGGGCGGTTACGTCTGCGAAGCCCTGGTCCGCAGCGGCGTCGGCGCCTTTGACCTGACAGATATGGATACGGTCAGTATGACCAACCTGAATCGTCAGATCATCGCCACATTGGATACGGTGGGCCGGCCAAAGACGGAGGTCATGAAGGCGCGGATGCTTTCTATCAACCCGGAAGCCGATATACGTATCCATAACTGTTTTTTCCTGCCGGAAACGGCGGACAGTTTTCACTTTGAGGATTACGATTATGTGGTGGATGCCGTGGATACGGTGACAGCCAAGATCGAGCTGGTCATGCGGGCCCGGGCCGCCGGCGTACCCATCATCAGTTCCATGGGGGCCGGCAACAAACTGGATCCCACCCTTTTCAGGGTGGCCGACATCTATAAGACCAGGGTATGCCCCCTGGCCAGGGTCATGCGCCATGAACTGAAAAAAAGAGGGGTGGATCATCTCAAGGTGGTCTATTCCGAGGAAGAACCGTTAAAGCCCCTGCCTTCAGGGGAGGAGACGGACCGCCGTTCCACACCCGGCAGCACAGCCTTTGTGCCCTCAGCAGCAGGTCTGATCATTGCCTCTGAGGTGGTGAAGGACCTGGCCGGCAGGCACTGAAGTTTTATTCCGGATAAGCCGAAACAGGATCATTGACAGAGCCTCTGAGGGGGTGCTATGCTGTCAATGGTCCTTTTTTTGGGCTTTGCAACCTGCAGTTGACACGATTGACAGGTTCAGTTGGTGGTCTGCCACCGGTCTTACGGCTTAAAATGCAGCTGTAAGAACGGCAGGTGAGCCGGGAAAGAGAGGAAATATATATGATACTTGCGGATAAGATCATTGCACTCAGAAAACAGAATGGCTGGTCTCAGGAAGAACTGGCGGAAAAACTCGGCGTCAGCCGGCAGTCGATCTCCAAATGGGAAGGCGCCCAGTCGGTGCCGGACCTGAACCGGATCCTGGCCATGTCCAGGATTTTCGGGATCAGCACAGATATCTTATTAAAGGATGATATGGATCTTGCCAGTGAGACCCAGCTGGTGACCGCGGATGAGACACCGGCCCGCAGGGTCTCCATGGAGGAGGCAAACAGCTTCCTGACGGCCCGGTTCATCCTGGCCGGCCGGACAGCCATCGGCGTCATGCTGTGTATTCTTTCTCCCATCCTTCTGATCATCCTTTCAGGTATGCAGGAAGAGGGCCTCATTGCTTTATCGGAAGACCAGGCCGCAGGCATCGGTATCCTGGTCCTGATGCTTCTGATCGGCGTGGCCGTCGCCATCTTTGTTTTCAATGATATGAAAGTGGAGCGCTACAAATATCTGCAGCAGGACTGGATCGAGACGGAATACGGCGTGACCGGTATGGTCAGGGAGAGAAAGGAAAGCTACCATGGCACCCATATGGTGATGATGGTGGCCGGCATTACCCTTTGCGTCTGCTCCTGCATCCCCCTTTTCATTGCCATGATCATCTCCGGGACAGACCTGGCCATGGAGATCGCTGTCGGCCTGCTTCTGGTCCTTGTGGCCATCGGCGTCCTGCTAATCGTCAGAACCAGCATGATCTGGGACAGTTTCGCGATCCTTCTGGAGGAAGGCGAGTTTTCCAGAGAGCATAAGCTGGAGGAGAAGCGCAACAGCACCATCATGAGCCTCTACTGGGCCATTGTTACTGCTGTCTATCTGCTGATCAGCTTTCTGACCAGGCGATGGGATATGACCTGGATCATCTGGCCGGTGGCCGGCGTGGGCTGCGGCATTCTGGCGGCAGTCCTGAGGGTGGTCCGTAAAAACAACTGATCATAACAGACTTAAATGACGATGAACAGAAAATCCTTACTTATGATGATCAGCGCCATGCTGATCTTCGGATCCATCGGTATCTTCCGGCGGTTCATCCCCCTGTCGTCAGCCCTTCTGGCCTGCTGGCGGGGGCTGACCGGCACGGCCCTTCTGCTGCTGATCGTCAGGGTCAGCGGCAGAAAGGTCCGGCATGGGATCGGCCGGAAAAAGACCCTCCTGCTGATCATCAGCGGGGCCATGATCGGCCTCAACTGGATCCTGCTTTTTGAGGCCTATAATTATACAACGGTGGCCGTGGCCACCCTGTGTTATTATATGCAGCCCACCATCGTGGTGCTGTTGTCTCCCCTGATCTTCAGGGAACAGCTGACAGCTAAAAAGCTGGTCTGCGCGCTGATCGCCGTGGCCGGCATGTTTTTTGTGTCCGGGGTTATGGGAGGCGGTCTGCCCCAGGCCGGAGAGCTTAAGGGAATCCTGTGCGGACTCGGGGCCGCCGGCCTCTATGCCTTTGTGGTCATTCTCAATAAGCGGATGCCCGGCATCGACCCCTATGAAAAGACGATCCTGCAGCTGCTTTTCGCGGCTCTGGTCCTGCTTCCCTATATCCTTACGAGGGAAGATCTTTCAGCCGTCCGTCCGGATGGCCGTCTGATCCTTCTCCTTCTGATCGTGGGTCTGGTCCATACCGGAATTGCCTATGTGCTTTATTTCGCTGCCATCGACGGCCTGAAGGCCCAGACTGCGGCCATTCTGAGCTATGTGGATCCCATTTCGGCCCTGGTATTTGCCGCCATCTTCCTGCCCGGCGAGTCACTGACGGTTTACGGTATGATCGGCGCAGTCATGATCCTGGGCGCCGCCCTTGTCAGTGAAGGCACAGGGAAAAAGATATAAGAAATGGAGCCGGCAGTCGGTCTGGCTCTTGACACAGGTCTGCCTTTTTGATTATGATGGATGAGTGGATTCTGTTTATATCTGACATTTGGAGGTCAGTATGTTCAACTTTACCTGGCTGTTTCTGATGATTCCCTGCGGCAGTCTCTTTGCCGGCATCGCCATTTTTGCCTGGCAGCTGGATAAGCCTATGTGGTTCCTGCCCGGAAGGGAAATGAAGGCTTCCGAGCTTACGGATGTTTACGCCTATAATAAGGCCAATGCCCTGATGTGGCTGATCTACTCAGTGCCCTACTGGGTCAGCGGTTTTCTCGGCCTCATAAACGGGGTGGTGGCCGGCGTTCTGCTGGTGGCAGCTCTTTTGGTCGGCCTGCCGGTTCTGGTTTTGATCCACCGGAAGATCCGTGAACATTTCCATGTGAAAGCACCGGAAACAGCGGCGGAGACATTAACAGCGGACGAGAGTATAGATGAGGACGATGAAGACAGAGATGAAATCATAGAGGACTGCGGCCCCAATTGACGGGCAGCAGTCCTTTTTAAATCATTTTCTGTTTTTCAGTATGCCTGCCATCCGGTACATCCGGGTGGCATTTTTTTCTAACCGGGACCGGGAAATGGTTCCTTCCTTGAGACCCTTCAGCAGGTTGTCAAAGTCCTGCTGGCTGCCTGGCATGACCACATCCCCGCCGGCCGCGGCGATCTTTACAGAGTCCGGCGGCGGATAGGCGCCGCCGTCCATGGCGATATGGATGATCCAGTCTGTCATGACAATGCCCTCAAAGCCGAACTCACTGCGCAGGATATCGCTGATCAGCCCCTTATGCTCGGAGGTGTGCCTGCCGTTAAGGAGATTATAAGAGGTCATCACAGCCCTGGGCCTGGCTTCCCGCACGCAGATACCGAATCCCTTCAGATAGATTTCCCGCATCGCCCGCTCGGATACCAGAGAGTTGCTGCTGTAGCGATTGTTTTCCTGATTGTTGGCCGCGAAGTGCTTGAGGGTGACAGCGCGGCCGGCATGGGCCTGAACGCCCCGGGTGATGGCGGCAGCCATTTTTCCGGACACCAGGGGGTCTTCCGAGTAATACTCGAAATTCCTGCCGCAGAGGATACTGCGGTGAATGTTGAGTGCCGGGGCCAGCCAGAAATCCACATGGAAGCGCTCCATTTCATCACCCACCAGATCTCCCAGAGCAGCCACGCCATCTGTGTTGAAGCTCTGGGCCAGTGCTGTGCCGATGGGGATCATGGTGCAGTACTGGTTATGGACCACCTGTCCCTTGCCGGGGCGGCGCATCGCCAGTTTTGTCAGCGCTCTGGCCGGGCCGGGCAAAAAGTCGGAGAAGAGGGCCAGAGAGTCATTGCCGATGGTCTCGGGGCCGTTTTTCCCGTCCACGTACTGACGGCTCAGGCGAAGACCGGCAGGTCCGTCAGCCGTGACCAGGCAGGGGAAGCCTTTTTTCTCCAGATCCCTGGTAAAATTTCCGGCGGCGCCGGCCACCCTTTGGCTGGCATTGCCGATAAAGCTTAAGACGCCTTTGGAAAAGGCACCGATATTGAGCTTGCAAAGTTCCTCATCCGTCAGGTCATGCACGGAGGCATCCACATCTTCTTCCCTGTCATAAAAGACGTTTTCCGTGACAAAGGCTGCGGCAGGTACGGTCAGACTGACGGGAGCAGGACCGGGCTGCGCCTGTCCTTTCAGAGTCAGTGCCGCGGCTCTCTGGGCAATGTTTGGCTGCCAGTCCTTAAATCCGCAGTCACCCAGTACAGTTTTTGCCTTTCGGACAGTGACTGTCTCTTCCAGGATCAGGTCTGCCGTCACCTGGGTATGATCGCTCGCATTACCCAGACGCAGCCTGTAGCTGCCCTTTTCCAGAATCCAGGCCTCATTTTCCGTATCATAAGAAGCCAGATCGGCCATATCGAAGCTGAGCCATACCCGGCAGTCTGCCCCGGGAGCGAGCTCAGGGGTTTTGGCAAAGGCAGCCAGACTCTGGTAGGGCTGGTCCAGGCGCCCCTGGGGTACTGAAACATAAAGCTGGACGACTTCTTTGCCCGCATAGCTTCCGGTATTGCTGACCTTAGCCAGGACAGAAACAAGTCTTCCTGACACATGCGTTTCCAGAGCAGCAACGGAAAACGAGGTGTAGGAGAGGCCGAAGCCGAAGGGCCAGAGGGGCTTTATGCCTGTGGAATCATAGTAGCGGTAGCCTACATAGATGCCCTCCCGGTAATGGGTTTTATCGGGATCGCCGAAATCACCGACAGGATCCACTGTGGCGGCTGCGGGCCAGGTCGTGGCCAGTTTACCGCCGGGATTGGCCCTGCCCAGAAGGATATCCGCGAAAATCAGACCGGTCATGGCCCCAAGCTGGGAGAGCAAAAGGATATTGCCGACATCCCGGACCGGGGATAAGTCCACCGGACCGCCTGTATTAAGAACCAGCATGAAACGGTCAAAGCGCGCGTTCAAAGCAAGGATGTCACGCACCTCCGTATCCGTCAGGCAGACATCGCCTTTGACACAGGAACGGTCAGAACCTTCACCGGAAATCCGGGACAGCACATAGATGGCGGCTTCACCCGGATAGTTCAGGGGCAGATTGTATTCCGGCTCGGGCATGATACTGCCGAAGGCCTGCATCATCCCCTTGATGCCGGGATGGTCCTTGCGGAGCCTTGCCATCCATTTTTTGCGGGCGGCAGCCAGTAGTTCTGCGTAAGCCTCCAGCCATGGACTGCTGGTGATGGTAAAACCGGCCTTCATAAGGCCCCTTTCTATGCTGACCGACGCTCTGGAATTGACTTCACCGGAGCCTGTGCCGCCCCGGATCGTCTGCCGTGCGCCGCTGCCGAAAAGGGCAACGGGGCAGGGCGCTTTAAGAGGAAAGCGGCCGTCGGTCTTCAGAAAGAGCGTACATTCCGGCGCGAAATGCCGGACAATGCGGTTATGACTGCGTTCGTAAGCTTCAGCTTTCATGTTCGGATCCCCTTATCGTTCATCATTCCCTTAAATTGTCCCATGTATACACAGGCAAGTCAAGGACAATCCCATGTGCAAAAGACCCCGGAAATCATGTATAATAGAAATATATCAGGGAACATATTTAATGATAAAATTATCAATAAGCACCTATGAAGGATAAGCGTACAATGAAAGTTTTGGTTTTAAACGGATCCCCCAAGGGAAAGAACAGCATTACTTTGCAGACAGTGATCTATCTGCAGCAGCACTTCAAAAAGACAGAATTTGATATCCTGCACGTGGGGCAGCGGATCAAAAGTATAGAGAAGGATTTTTCAGAGGCGGAGGAGAAGCTTCGGAGCGCGGACCTGATCCTTTTTGCCTATCCGGTCTACACCTTCCTTGTTCCCGCTCAGCTCTGTCGTTTTATTGAGCTGATCAAGGCTCACGGCGTGGATCTGAAGGACAAATATGCAACCCAGCTGACCACCTCCAAGCATTTTTACGATACGACAGCCCACCGCTTCATCGAGGATAATTGTGATGACCTCGGTATGCGTTATATCCGTGGCCTTTCCGCGGATATGGAAGACCTGCTGAGTAAGAAGGGACAGAAGGAGGCACTGGCCTTTTTCCGCTATGTCCGCTGGAATATGAAGGAGGGCCTTTATGAACCACAGCGTTATCCATCAGGCGGCAGCGGCCGGAAGCCCTCAGAGACTGCCTTTGAAGGCAGCTTTAAGGAGACCGCCGACAAGCGGGGAGACCGCCGGATCGTGATCGTGGCGGATTACCCGGAGGATGAAGAGAAGGCGGTGCTGAAGCTTATGATCGATTATTTCAGGGCTGTCTGTCCCTGTACCTGCGACGTGGTCAATCTCCGGACCTTCCCTTTTGCGGGCGGCTGCCTGGGCTGTTTTCACTGTGCGTCAGATGGCAGCTGTATCTACAAGGATGGCTTTGACCGTTTTCTGCGTGAACATATCCAGACTGCCGATGCCATCGTCTATGCCTATACCATAAAGGACCATGCCATGGGTTCCCGGTTCAAGATGTTTGATGACCGGCAGTTCTGCAACGGCCACCGGACCCTGACCATGGGCAGGCCCATCGGTTACCTGGTGGACGGAGACCTTCAGGGAGAGGATAACCTGTGCACCCTGATGGAGGCCAGATCCCAGGTAGGCGGCAATTACCCGGCGGGAATCGCCTGCCTGGGCGCGTCCTTTGAGCAGGAAGCCCGTCAGCTGGCGAAGCGTCTGGTCTACTGCATGGACAGGGACTACAGGCAGCCGAAAAATTTCTATGGTGTGGGCGGCCTGAAGATCTTCCGGGACCTGATCTATCAGATGCAGGGCCTGATGAAGGAAGACCACCGTTTCTACAAGGCTAACGGATTTTATGACTTCCCGCAAAAGCGAAAGGGAACCATTGCGGCCATGTATCTGGTGGGGGCCATGATGAGCAGTCCCAGGCTCAGTAAAAAGATGTCCGGAAAGATGACGGAGGGCATGCTGATGCCCTACCGCAAGGTCACCGGAAAAGGTATTTCCTCTGGAGGAGGTCAGCCTGGCCCACAGCTATATGGAGAGCAGTGACGGCTTTGGCAAAGTCGTGCTTGTCATGTAGAAAGAGGGCGCAGCGAAAGTGATCAGACTTTCGCTGCGCCCTCTCAGTGTTTTTAAAGCTTGTCAGGCTGTGGTTATCTGGTAAGAATCAGAGATATGCCGCCCATGTCATCGCCAAAGTCAAAGACCAGATACTCACCCAGCTGAAGAACCTGATAGGTGGTGCCGTCGCTATTGACACTGAGGCCCTCTTCCCCGATTGTCCATGTGAGGTCAGAGGAATCTTCATTAAAGGACAGGGTTCCTGTGCCGTCTGCTTTCAATTCCATAGCCAGATCAAAAGCGCCGAAAACACTCAGGTCGCCCTCAACGCAGATCCCCTGTGTGTACAGGGCCAGTGCCTTCCAGCTGCCCGTCGGGAATGCAGGATCCGTGATCTTTTCAGCGTCAGCCGGGTCATAGGCTGCTTTCTTCTCCGGCTCGGTGCCCTTCTTAAAGAGGATATTCATGACGGAGTCATCAATATCGACAGTCATATAGGCGGAGCCGTCGTCATACATTACAACTGGTACAGTTTTTTCGCTGATGGTCAGGGCAGCACTGCCGTCGGTATTTTCAGACCAGATGCCTTCCTGTGCATCATCATTCATGGAAAGCGTGGCGGAGCCGTCTTCGTTCAGTGTCATGGTGAACTGGATCTCAAGCGCGGAGAGATCGCCTGTGACGATCGCACCCTGCATACCCACCTGAGTCGCGGTCCAGTCGCCGGTCCAGTCCACTTCAACGGGGGGCTCCGTTTCAGGAAGCTCTGTCACGGGAGCTTCGGTTTCGACGGCTTCGGTTTCAGCCGCTCCCGAAGACGCGGCCGCGGTTTCAGCTGCTTTCTGAGTTTCGGCAGGCTTTTGTGAGCCGCCGCAGGCGCCAAGGCCCATGATAGAAAGTGTCAGTGCCAGCATGCACGCCAGAAATCTCCTTTTCATCTTTACCCTCCTTTAACTACAAATAATCAATTTTATGTCTATAAACAGACACATTACAGGATACAGTTATTGTATCATATTGGCTACAAGTTGAAAAGGGGCGGAAAAAACCTGCTTGCTTTTTTGGAAGAAATGCCTTATAATGACAGCACAATGTGTGGCATTCAACTGCGTAAATCCGGTTGATGCCACACATTTTTTTGCTTTGTAGAAAGGATGGTTTGTTATGGAAGAAAAAAATAATCAGTTTCTTGGAGAGGCGCCGGTGGGCAGCCTGATGAGAAAGTACGCAGTCCCCTGTATCATCTCCCTGCTGGTGGGGGCACTTTACAACATCGTTGACCAGATCTTTATCGCCAATGCGGCTTATCTGGGGTCCTACGGAAATGCTGCCAACACTGTGGTCTTTCCGTTGACGGTCATTGCCCTGGCCATTGCAGTCATGATCGGTGACGGCGCCTGTGCCTTTGTCAGTCTCAGTCTGGGCAGAAAAAAACCGGAGATCGGAAGAAAGAGCGTCGGTAATGCCGTTGTCATGGTCATTGTCAGTAGTCTGATCCTCTGTGCCCTTTATCTGATTTTCCGTGATCAGATCATTGCGATGTTCGGCGGTACGGTGAACGCGGAGACCTTCAGATATTCTCAGGAATACTTCTTTTATATATCACTGGGCATTCCCTTTTATATGTTCGGTCAGGCCATGAACCCTGTGATCCGGGCGGATGGCAGCCCCCGCTTTGCCATGGCCTCCACTCTGGCCGGTGCCGTGGCCAATATCATTCTGGACCCTGTTTTCATCTTTGTTTTTAAGTGGGGTATGATGGGTGCCGCAGTGGCCACCGTGGCGGGCCAAATCATTACGACCCTTCTGGCTGTCTGGTATATTGCGCATATGAAGCTGGTCAAACCGGCAAGGCAGGATTATAAAATCAGCCTGTCCATCTGCCGAAGGACCCTGGTTCTGGGTATGACCAGTTTTCTGTCACAGATTTCCCTGGTGGCAGCCATGGCAGCCATCAATAACATGGTCCGTAAATACGGGGCACTGGACCCGGTCTTCGGTCAGGAAGCCTATGCCCAGATTCCCATGGCTGTGGTTGGTATTGTCATGAAATTTTTCCAGATTGTCATTTCCATTGTAGTCGGAATGGCGGCCGGCTGTATACCTGTCGTAGGTTTTAATATGGGAGCCGGGAAAACCGGCCGTGTCAGAGAGCTGTTCACGAAGCTTCTGACAGCGGAAGCGGCTGTCGGAGCCATCGCCCTGATCATTGTGGAACTGTTCCCCCGGCAGCTGATCCGTATTTTCGGTGCGGCCAATGAGAGCGCGGCTTATACAGATTTTGCCGTCAAAGCCTTCAGGATCTATCTCTGTATGATGATCTTCGCCTGTGTGAACAAGGCCTGTTTTATCTTTTTGCAGGCCATGGGCAAGGCTGTAGAATCCACTCTGCTTTCCATGGTCAGGGAGATTGTCTTCGGCGTGGGCTTTGCCCTGCTGCTGCCGCTCTTTTTCGGCCTGGACGGCGTCCTTTATTCCATGCCCCTGTCAGATTTCCTGACCTTTTTGATCGCTCTGCTGCTTATTGTAAAGACCTATTCGGAACTGGGACGCGCCGGGGCTATGCAGGGTGAAAAGGTGTAAGGAATTTTTAACATTGGCTCTTTGGAGAACGATGGAGGTATTTGTATTATTTGTCTGTCGGGATTGCTGTTTTTGAAAGCGGGAGTATCTTATGTAAAACTTATTGGTTTAATAGGATGCTCCATACGCCTGCCCTCTGGGGTTTTGAAGTCTAAAAAAGTGACTTTTTTCGTTTCACGGTTTACCAGAACCCTGGCAAAAACTGTCCACAAACCATCTACGCCTTCAAACCCTATAAAATATTCATATTCAACATTGTCAAATTGATTTGCTGGATAAGCTTGACATGCATCCTTAAAATGTGATTTGAAGTAGTCGAGGCCAAATAATTCGGCAATTGCTCCCCAAGCGTTAACTTTAGCTTCATCTGTGTTTAACAATATTAGTCACCTCCGAACAATTTGTTATAAATACTTTTCATTTCATTATCAATGAGATTGGAAACAGTTCCTGTTTCAATTACACCTGTACCACTGTATACGGTAATACGACCGTTTGGAGTAACTATTTCACTGCTTCTTTGTCCTGTTGCCTGATATATTCTAGTCATAAGTTTATAGTCAGCTACAGAAGGAACGTTGTCATCGTCAAATGGATGACTGTGAAAATCAAGGGTCCCTCTTTCCTTTTCCATTTTTTTTATTATTGAAGCAGGAATGATGGCTCCGCTTTTGTTACCACGTATAAGTATTTCTTTATCACCGATTGTTACTCTTGCAAATTCCACACCTGTTTCTTTGGACATGATGCTCACATCTTTGATGGAGAAAGTGCCTATTGGCCCGTAGGCACGACTGCCTTCTTTGGGCAGCTTTGCTAAAAGCTTCTTTATATGATCGGGGATTTCTATTCTACGGTTTTTGAATGTTTGCAGCTACATTTGCGGCAGCGTTCATGCTCACATGACAGATGGAAATTATCTCTTCCGGAGTTTCTATTCCTTTTACAATGAGGTATGGGATTGGACACATGAAGAACCGGGCAAAAAAGTCAGCCAGGTCATCAAATTCCTCATCAGTGGTATCTTCATTATAAACATAATGCTTAACTTCATGAAAAATAGTAAGTCTCTTAGCCCCTTCCGATTTATAACAATCGTTGTAGTAAATAGCAGGAGCTCGATCTTTCGATCCTTTTACAAAAAAACCATGTTTTGAACGTTTAAGGAGTAGTGTCATTGTTTTAGAATCATAAGCGGAGTATGGAATAAGTGATACGCTTAGCTTTCGGCATACTAGTGTTTCGTCAATAGGGAATTGCCGAATACTGTAATCCAAATAAATCTGAATGATATTTTTTTTGATTTCGTCATATATATCTGAAGACCGTTTATACATCTTTGCTACCGCCAAGTAAAAGTGCTATAAGCTTATTCTTTTCTTCAGGTGTCAGTTCTGTGCCTTTTCTTGCAATGGCAGTAGCAATTGCGTTATACGCAGTTTGACCGCGATCATTTTCCTCAAGAAAATAGCTCGTTTCTACATGAAGAGCATTCGCAATATTAACAATAATATCCATTCGGGGGATAATATCACCCTTAAGATAGCGGGACAAAGAACTTTCAGCGATTCCACTTAACTTCGAGAGTTGCTTTTGGTTAATTCTCTCCTTTTTCATAAGACTATAAACCTTCTCGTTCCACTTCATTCCTGCATTTCCTTTCTATCCTGTGATATGTCCATTAATTGATTGACTCGATTACAGTATAAAATCCAATATTGGAATTGCCAATATCTATTTAGAAATTCTTGATAAAAAGAAAGATGCACAAAGTGCTGTTTTGATGTTACAATAGTAGCATGTATAGTCTATAATCTGTAAAAATACAAAACCGAAGGAGGGAATCATATATGAGCAAGCCTGTGATGATCACGACAGACAGTACGGCGGATTTTTCACCTGAACTGATAACTCGCTATGGTTTCCGAACCATTCCTCTGACCATCCGCCTGGGGGATGAAAGCTTTTATGACGGAGATCATTTTACCCCGGAGGATATGTACAAACGGTATCATGAGGATGGAACGCTTCCCAAGACAGCTTCCCCAAGTATTGAGGAGTTTACGGCCTTCTTTGAGCAGTTCACCGGTCAGGGATGCGCCGTAGTCCATCTGGATATCAGTTCCGAGCTTTCCAATACCTGTAATGCAGCCAGGCTGGCAGCGGATGAAATGGAAGACGTGCATGTGATCGACACCCGGCTCCTTTCTACGGGTATCGCCCTGCTTGCCATTGAAGCTGCGGAATGTCGTGACCGGGGTATGGAGGCGGCGGAGATTGCGGCGCATATTGAAGATATTAAGGAAAAGGTTTCCACCAGTTTTGTTCTGGACACTCTGGAGTTTCTGTGGAAAGGCGGACGGTGCTCCGGCGTGACAGCCCTTGGTGCCAACCTTCTGAAGATCAAGCCCTGTATCGTTATGGCGGACGGAAAACTGGACGTCGGCAAAAAATACCGGGGAAAAATGGAAAGTGTCTACAAGAAATATATTGCCGATATGCTGACAGGCAAAAAAATCCGGACCGGCCACATCTTTCTGACCGAGTCCGGTGAGATCCGGCCGGAAATCCTGGATGAGCTGGAGCAGCTGATCAAAGATCTGTCGGGCTGTAAGGAAGTGCATCGCACCCGGGCCGGCTGTACCATATCAACCCACTGCGGCCCCAGGACCATGGGCGTTTTGTTCATCGAACAGTAAGGAGTTCTTATGCATATTCTGGAAAATGAAGCATTATCTTTTGCCATTGCGGATAAGGGTGCGCAGCTGAGCAGGGTCTGGGACAAAACGGCAGGCTGCGAAAGGCTTTGGAGTGCTGACCCGGCTATCTGGAACCGCCATGCGCCGATCCTTTTTCCCTTTGTGGGTAAGGTCATTAATGGAAAATACCGTTACGGCGGCGCAGAATATGAAATGAAGACCCAGCACGGTTTTGCAAGGGACATGGACTTTGTCTGTCTGGAGGAGGGGCCGGATCATCTTTGTCAGTGCCTTTGCGCCACAGAGGAGACCAGGGAGAAATATCCTTTTGATTTCCGTCTGCTGGTCAGCCACCGGCTGGATCCGGAAAACCCGCGGCTTCTTCATATTGAATGGGAAGTGACCAATGAGGGGAAAGACGTCATGTATTATTCCATCGGCGGACATCCGGGCTTTATGCCGCCGGAAGGCGTGAATAAGGAAGCCTGTCTCCTGGGCTTTCCCGGAAAAGAGCAGCTGCACTATATCAGCGCGAATCCTTCAGGCTTCGCCCTCCCGGAGATCCTTCACGAGCTGACGCTTGAGGATGGCCGCACATCTTATAAAGAGACTTTGCCGGAAACCTTTATCTTTGAGGACAGTCAGGTGAGTACCGTGCAGATCCTCCGGCCGGACGGCAGCCCCTGGGTGACGCTTCGGTGTGAGGACTTTCCTATTCTGGCTGTCTGGGCCAAGGCGGAAGGACCCTTTATCTGCCTGGAGCCCTGGCGGGGACGTACCGACAATGCGGGCTTTACAGGTGAGATCTCGGAGAAGGTCTGTGAACAGTGCCTGGCACCCGGTGCGACAGAGAAAATCACCTACAGCATCGAATTTCATGACTGAATAAGTTTGGACAATCCGCGCCATTTTGTACTTATGAAATATCTGCGGATGTGATAAAACAGTACTACAACAGTCAATATGGTTAAATTGGAAACGCACAATCCTCCGGATGATAACGAACAACACATGTTTATATCATTCAGGAGGATTTTTTTATGCCGAAAAACAAGTTGCAGGATGTGGTACTGACAGCCATCATGGCGGTCGTCATGGTTTATGGAATGATCGTTTACAATGTGGCTCTGAACATGGGCGGGGTGTCTGGCGTCACCTTTCTGGCTGCCCTGCATGAGCTGCCCATCATGGCCCCTATTGCCTTTGTGCTGGAGTTCTTCGTTGTGGGTAAGATAGCCAGAAAGCTTGCCTTTACAGTCATGCGGCCGGATGATCGTCCCCAGTTTATCACTTATGCGATCTCCATCTGCATCTGCTGTATCATGTGCCCGGTCATGAGTCTGATTGCTGTGATCCTGTTCAAGGAAACAAAGAGCTTCGGCGTCTGGGTGCAGACCTGGGCGATGAACTTCCCCATGGCGATCCTGTACCAGCTCTTTTACTGCGGACCCTTTGTAAGGCTTATCTTTAGAACGATCTTCAGAGAAAAGAATAATTAAGATATGATGAAATCGGGATATAAAGGCCTGCTGTCAGTTGACGGCAGGCCTTGTCTGCGTTAAGGTAGAGGTAAATGATATTAAAGAAGGAGGAACGTACTATGCCACCAAGTCGTCACAGCTCATCCGGTCATCATAGTTCCAGTCATTCATCTCGGAGTTCCTTCCGAAGCAGTTCCTCAAGAAGGAGTTCTTCCAGGAGCAGCTCTTCAAGAAGCTCGTCCGGAAGCAGCTCCTTCAGCAGAAGTTCCGGCGCATCCTCAAGGCGGTCCGGGCCATCGGCCCATTCCAGTCTTGCCCGCGGAGCCTTCGCGGCCGGTATGGCCCGAAAAAAGCCGGCGCCTGCCCGCAGGGAGCGGCGGAACCAGCCCAGGGGCTATTCGGGAAGCGGCCGGAGAAATTACTACGGCTTCGGCCATGATTATGTATTCTATCCGACACCCTGGCTCTTTGAAGGCACCTACTATGAGCCGGGTTATTATGATGAGACCGGCAAACGATATGACGGTATTGCCATCAAAAATGAAGAGACCACCTGCAGATGCCAGTACTGTGACAGCTGGACAAAGGTCAGGTGGGACGGCGGCCCCCTGCCCAACTGCGCCAATTGCGGTGCGCCGCTTGAGATCCAGGTTATGGAGGACCAGACGCCATCCTACAGCAGGGCGGCAGTGTCTGAGCGAAGCGGCCGCAGACCACGTCGTCTTCCCATCCTCATTGCCCTGATTCTGGTGATCGTCGTTATTTCCGGAATCTTCGGCGCCATGCAGGACAGTTCCTACGGCCGGAGCATGCTGCATCTTGCCCATGAGGACG
>CADAIF010000014.1 GCA_902787905.1 uncultured Lachnospiraceae bacterium | reverse complement strand
CCTTTAGCGTCAGTCATCGATACGGACCTTGCCGTCCTCAACGTGTACCTTCCCGTGAGCGATCAGATCGATCGCCTTCGGCATGATCTGCCACTCAGCCTCCTGCATGATCCTCTTCTGAAGGACTTCAGGGGTATCTCCCTCCTGCACAGCCACAGGCTTCTGCAGAATAATGGGGCCGGTATCCGTGCCCTCATCCACAAAGTGCACGGTGGCACCGCTGATCTTGACGCCCCTGGCCAGAGCCGCCTCATGCACCCTCAGGCCATAATAGCCGGTGCCGCAGAAGGCCGGGATCAGGGACGGATGGATATTGATGATCTTATTGGGGAAGGCCCGGATCATTTCCGGCGGAATGACGACCATAAAGCCGGCCAGAACGATCAGATCCGGCGTCATATCCTTGATGGTCTCAAGCAGGGCCTCGTTAAAGAGGGCCCGGGTCTCAAACTGTTTCGGAGAGATGCAAAGGGCACGGATGCCCGCTTCTTCCGCTCTTTTAAGGGCATAGGCCCCGGCATTGTTGCTGATCACGGCCGTGATCTCAGCGTTAGTGATCCTGCCGTCCTTCATACTGTCGATGATCGCCTGCAGATTGGTACCGCCGCCGGATACCAGAACAACGATTTTTAACATAATGTCACACCTTTTTCATCCGCTGTGGTCTCGCCGATGAGATAAGCCTTCTCGCCGGCAGCCTCTAACAGTTCAATGGTCTTTTTGGCATCTGCCGGATCCACGCCCAGAACCATGCCGATACCCATGTTGTAGGTATTGTACATCATCTTCTCGGCGATATCGCCCTTCTTTGCCAGCATTTTGAAGATTGCCGGCACTTCGTAGCTGTCCTTATGAATGACCGCATGCACGCCATCGGGCAGCATTCTCGGTACGTTCTCGTAGAAGCCGCCGCCTGTGATATGGCTGCAGGCCTTAATGGTGACGCCGCCGGTCCTGACAGCTCTCAGGGCCTTGACATAGATCCTGGTCGGTGTCAGAAGGGCCTCGCCTAAGGTGGTGCCAAGCTCATCGTAATAGGTCTTTAAAGATGCTTCGGACATTTCGAAAACTTTTCTGACCAGAGAAAAACCGTTACTGTGAACACCGGAGGAAGCGATGCCGATCAGGGCGTCGCCCGGCTTTAAGGTCTTGCCTGTGATCAGGTCCTTTTTATCAACGATACCCACCGCGAAACCGGCCAGATCGTACTCATCCTCCGGGTAAAAGCCCGGCATTTCGGCTGTCTCGCCGCCGATCAGGGCCGCGTCAGACTGTCTGCAGCCGTCAGCCACGCCGCTGACGATGGAAGCGATCTTCTCCGGATCATTCTTGCCGCAGGCAATATAGTCCAGGAAAAAGAGAGGCTCACCGCCCGCGCAGGCGATATCATTGACACACATGGCGACACAGTCGATACCGACGGTGTCATGCTTGTCCATAATGAAAGCCAGCTTCAGCTTGGTTCCGACGCCATCTGTGCCGGAGACCAGGGTCGGCTCCTCCATGTTCTTGAAAGCATTCATGGAAAAGGCACCGGAAAAACCGCCGATATCCGTCAGCACTTCCGGACGCATGGTACTCTGAACAAATTTTCTCATCAGACGGACGGACTCGTAACCCGCCTCAATATCAACACCAGCATTCTTATAATCCATATTTTCCTCCCTTTAATTTCCGGTGGTCAGGGCCTCGTTGAGAACCTCAGTCCCCTTCAGACAGAACCTGCCCTCCCGGATAATGTCAACCTCTGTACCATCCGCGAAAACAGCGGTGATGGCGCCGATCTCATTGTACGGGATCGTGATGTCCGTATGCACATTGAAATAGGCTTTTTCCGGATCCGTGTCCCGCAGCGCCGAGCAGGCATTCTCCCGGGCGACGATCTCCTTGCCGTCAGGATTGTAGACCTTATGGTCCTCCGCGTGACTGTAACATGTATCACCAACAGCGAAATGCGGTCCCGTCTTTTCCATGATCAGGATGGGCATTAATGCGCTGATACCGAATTTACCGGCCATGGTATAGGCCGTTGTATTGGTGCCGATGGCAAATTCACCCATCGGCAGGGTCTCATGATTCTGCAGCAGATTCTGCTTCAGATAGGCCTGATTCTTTTCCGGATCCTCATAATTGGCGCAGTCAGCGGAAACGACCATGCCGTCCTTAAAGACCAGCTTCAGGTTCCTGTAATTAAGTCCGTCCAGATAAACGCTCGACACATTCAAAATGCCGTCTGTTCCCGGAAGGACCGGGCTGGTAAAGACCTCACCCACAGGAATATTCACATCCGCGCAGCAATTTTCAAAGACCGTTTCCTTTGCGGGGTCCTTCAGCTGCCACAAAGATACGCAAAGATCCGTACAGTTCCCGTTCATGCCTGTCACATGCATATGATGGGCCCCGTCCATGGCATCGATCATCACCTGCTGGATCTTCCGGTAAAGATCATTATCCAGATTGTTGACCTTGATGGTCTCATGCATGATGGCCTCAAAGTCCGGTCCGATAGAGGGCACCGGCCAGGCGATGATGGTAAAACTGGTGGAAGCCGCGTCTATATACTGATTGACGATCTGAGACTGGGCCATGGCCAGCTTCACGGCCAGCTTCTCCTGCTTAGGCGTCAGACGGATATTTTCCTCCTTGGCCAGGGGCTCAAAGGGCTGCTCGCCGAAGATCTCCATGACCGCGGGACCTGCGTAGACAGCCGCCATATCCTTATAGGACTCATAGGCCGCCCGGGTCACGCCCGTGATCCGCTCAACCAGTGCCTTATCCAGAACCAGTCCCCTGTCCATACGATGATCGTAATCATACTGGGGATTGGGAGATGTGGCCTGGAAACCGATACGGCGCGGGCCCTTACTGACAGACAGCACAGCCTCGCCGTAGATCACAGCCGTCAGATGATGGTCCTCAAACATACGGACAGCTGAACGGAGAACCCGCTCAAAACCGATATTTGCCCGGATCTGAACCGTCCTTTTATCCGAAAGATCGATCTTATAGATCTCAAAGCCTCTCAGATAGCCCTCCACAAAGGTAGCCGCCATGGCGTCAATCTCCGCCTGAGACAGGCCGGCCAGATAGGCCGAGATGCCCAGTTCATTTTCGGAAATATGACAGCCGTATCTGTACAGATAGGCCGGGTTCGAAAGATCCGACGTCATGATCAGGTCACGGAAAAAGGAAAGGGACGGGTCCAAAGCCTCCCGGATCCTGTAGGCGACCGTCTGGTCACTGTAATCGCTGATATACCAGTAAATGATCTGCCGGATGCTCTCCGCCGTAAGATCCTCCTGTTCAAAACGATTGCAGATCTCAATAAAAAGCTCATAAATAGCTGCCGCTTCCTCATGTCTGCCCTGCCAGGTCAATGGGACCAGAGCCCTGACCTCCGTCAGCAGCCAGGAAAGCAGGGGACCGAAATCCTGCCCGAGACGGTCACAGGCGACCGCCGGATTGGCATAGCTTTCACCGTAGCCCTCAGGAAGGATATCCTTATATAAAAGATGATCGATCTCCTGAAGTTCCTCAAGGGAAGATGCCTTCGCCTGCCTGTCATAAAGGGCCGGGACGGAAAGCATAAAGCGGGCCGTCTCCTTAAAATAATCCCCGAAAGGCGCCGCCGGGCCGGGCTGATCGGCGATCTCCCCAAGCCTTTCCAGAGAAAGTCGGCAGCGCTCATCAAGCCATGCCTCATGACTCATTTCTTCTGACATTATCCGCCTCCTCATCTAGATCAGCATTGAAAAGAAACCAATGAGAAAAACCAGCACGTACATCCCCACAGCCACAAGATTCACATAAAGAGCGCCGTGGATGAAGGGACCGTAGGCATTGCTGTCCTGCCTGAGCCTGACTGAGATATACAGGCCGATCCCCGACAGAAGAAATCCCAGATAGGCCAGGGCCGGAAGCCCCTCAGGCAGACGCCCCTGACGGGCGAAGGACACAAGGATCAGGACCAGCAGGCAGATGGCCGAACCGGCACCCAGGGCACCGGCGATGATCCCCTTAAGGGTCTCCTTCCGCCGGATCCTGACATAACTGAAAACCTTACCGGCCATAAACCCTTAGGCCTCCGCGCCGTACTGCGCGTAGTAAGCGTCAATAGCCGCCTTAAGCTGATCGTCAATGATGACCTTGCCCTTGTAAGGCTTATTATACAGATGTTCCACAACCTCAGCCATGGTAACGATGGCCGTTGTCTTCAGACCATACTTCTCTTCGATCTCACTCAGAGCGCTCCTGGTGCCCTGACCTCTTTCCATGCGGTCCACGCTGACCACCAGTCCGAGAACATCCACATTGCCCTGGGCCCGGATGATGGGCAGGGTCTCATTGATAGATGTGCCGGCTGTGGTCACATCTTCAATAATGACCACGCGGTCGCCGTCAGCGACAGGGCTGCCAAGCAGGATACCCTTGTCGCCGTGATCCTTGATCTCCTTACGGTTGGAGCAGTAACGCACATCCTTGCCGTAAAGATCACTGATCGCCATGGAGGCGGTCACCGACAGGGGAATGCCCTTGTAGGCCGGCCCGAAAAGAATATCAAAATCACATCCGAAGGCCTGCTCGATGGCCTTAGCATAGTATTCGCCAAGCTTTTTCAGCTGGGATCCGGATCTGTAAAAACCTGTGTTGACAAAAAAGGGTGTTTTCCTGCCGCTCTTGGTCACGAAATCACCAAACTTCAGGACATTGCAGTCCACCATGAACTCAATGAACGCCTGCTTATATTGTTCCATTTGACTCTCCTTCATATCTTCAGTTCATTTTAACGCTTTTATTATCATCTATAACACGCATTTTTTCAATAGTCAGAGGGCATTTTTTTAGATTCACCTGCTTGACATTTCTTCTCACTGTCGTTATACTGTCTGTAAATAAAGGGGAGTAGCTAGCACACTTTGTGTGTTGTATCTGTGCGTCAATACACGGCGGGTACCTTCCGCATCTTCATGATGCATCTTTTTATAACGGAAGGCGTGCCCACCCGGCAGATATCCCGATAGTGAGACTTTTATTGCGTGTTTGCCATGCAGTGAAGGTCTTTTTTTATGTGAGGTGGTTAAAAATGATCCTGAATATTGTTTTACTTATATTAGGTTTTATTCTCCTGGTCAAGGGCGCCGACTTTTTCGTGGACGGTTCCTCCTCCGTGGCCAGGCTCCTGCGGATCCCAAGCTTTATCGTAGGTCTGACCATTGTGGCCTTCGGCACCAGTGCCCCGGAGCTGTCCGTCAGTATCTCGGCGGCCATGCAGGGGCAGAACGAGATCGCCATCAGTAATGTCCTGGGCTCCAACATCTTCAACCTGATGGTGGTCACCGGCGTCTGTGCGGTCATCTCCTTCGTTCCGGTGGCGGACAACATGCGTAAGCATGATTTCCCCTTATCGATCTTCGCGGCCATCCTGCTGCTGATCTTCGGCCTGTTGGGCGGCGAAGTGCTTGGCATCAGCCGGTATGAGGGGCTTATTCTTCTGGCCCTCTTCATCATCTATATTGCCCTTCAGATCCGCAGCGCCTTAAAATCCAGGGCCGATTCCGAACCGGATCCCATCGAGAAATTCATCTCGCCCGGCCGTAGTATCCTGCTGATCATCGTCGGCTGCGTCATGATCGTTTACGGCGGTGATTTCGTGGTAGATTCCGCCTCCGCCATTGCCCAGGCCTTCGGCCTGACCGAGACACTGATCGGCCTGACCATCGTCGCCATCGGCACATCCCTTCCGGAGCTGGTCACCTCCATCGTGGCCTCCAGGAAACATGAAAATGATCTGGCCATCGGCAACGTCATCGGTTCCAACATCTTCAACATCCTGATGATCCTGGGTCTTTCCACTTCCCTGAATCCGGTGCCCCTTCAGACCACAGCCATTTTTGACTGCGCTGTCCTGATCATTTTCAGCATCATCGTTCTGATTTTCTGTTTCACAAGAAGCAGCATCTCTCGCCGCGAAGGCATTATTATGCTGGGCCTGTACGCTATTTATGATGTTTACATCATCTTAAGGTAAATCATATAAAAAAGCAGATGCGATTTGCACCTGCTTTTTTCTTTATTTATCCGCGGTCTTTTTCCTTTTGATCCTGTGCAGCTGGGGTCGCAGCGTCACCTGGGCAACAGCCATCCGCTCCGGCTGTTCCAGAATAAAACGTACCGCCCTTGCCACGTCCTCCGGCATAAGATGTGCCGAGACTTCCTCATCCACGGTAAAATCCGCATTTCTGTAAAGCCGCGTCTGCGTCATGTCCGGTGCAATGCTGACCACCTTCAGACCGCTCTTTCTGCCCTCCTCAAAAAGGCTTTTCGTAAAACTCGCAAGTCCGGCCTTAGTGGCTCCGTAAACGCAGCCGTAGGTGTTGACCCCCTCCGCTGTCACGGAGCTGATATTGATGACCGTTCCCTTTTCCGCCTTCAGGTCCCTTAGAAGGGCCTGAGTCAGGATCATGGGCACTTCCAGATTCAGCCGGACCATCTCACTGATCTGCGCCGGTTTCAGAGTTTCGTGAGGCCCGTAGTAAGCCGCCCCGGCATTATTGACCAAAAGCTGCACCGGCCCCTCTTTTCTGATCTCCTTCAGCTTTAAAAGCACATCTTCCGTCTTTAAAAGATCTATAGTCACAGGACAGAAGGATGCGCCCATCCGGGCCATCTTCTCCTCTGCGCCTGAAAAATCCCTGCCGAAACCATACACCTGATAACCCATCTGACACAGGACTTCACTGATGGCCAGGCCGATACCCGAGGAGGCCCCTGTCACTATGGTTCTTTTGCTTAAATCTGCTCTTTCCATCTGTAGACTCCTTTTCCGGGCGCCAGGGCCTTCAGCCCATTCTCCACAAAGGTCTCCATTTCCTCCGCCAGGGTCGGCGGATACTGGTAGACGCCGTCGATATTTTCATATGGATACTGGACCACAGCGGACCGTGGCATCAGCCTTCGCATCCGTTTCAGATAGTCCTGGGAGACCCTGAAGGATCCGACAGAGAAATCCCGCACCTGATCCAGAGGCAGTCCCTCACTGATCTCCTCAAGCATCTGACCATAGGCCGCCCGCCAGCCAGTCAGGCAGATCATGGGATCAAAACAGAGCCGGACGGCAAAGCCCCGGCGCAGGCCCTCCGCGGCCGCTGCGATCCGCCGGGCCAGAGAGGGCGTCCCATGTTCAAACCGGTCAACCACCGGCTGCGGCGACATGGTAAAGGCATAGATCATGCCGGGCAGAGGCTTCAGAGCATCCCACATATTGGCCGCAGCGCTCTTGGTCCGAACCTCCACACGAAGGTCCGGCTCCGAAGATGCCAGGTCCTGCCAGGCCCTGACATAGCCTGTCAGCTTTTCCATGGCCAGAAGATCCGTATCATAAGAAATGCTGATGTAGACCGGATGCTCTGCCAGAAGCTTTTTCGTCTCCTCCAGAAAGTCCTGCGCATTCACGAACAGGACCCTGTAGCCGGAAGGATAGACCCCTTTCAGGAAACAGTATTCACAGTCGAAAACGCAGTTCATCTGACAGGAGGTGTAATAGAAATGGTCTTCGCCGAAATCCTGGCAGACCGGCGCCCCCTGATAGATGAGCTGCCCTTCCTTGACGGCCAGAATGAGCTGGCCGGAAAGATGCTGGCCGCCGACATCCTGACGGGGCCGGGCAAAAATCTCCTTATAATGATCGATCAGGATCAGCTCAGCCTCCGGAAAGACGGAAAGGATCCGCTTCGTCATCTCATAGGGCAGGGCCCGCCTTTCCACATAGATCCAGGATACAGGCTTATAAAAGCAATGTCTGTCTGAGATATTCAAACTGCACCTTCCCTTCTCTTCTGGCCCTGCAGGGGAGCCGTCCCTCCGCATACATACTGGCCGTGATGCCCTCCATATCGATGCCTGAAACCGCCGCAAAATGCACCAGCTGCCGAAGCTGAATCTGCATGGCAGCGGACAGATGCAGGTCTCCTGCCAGTTTCACGGACAGGGCCTTAAGGTCTTCGCTCACCGGATCCTGCGCAGACGCTGACTGGTCAGAAAGGACGTTCAGCCTTTCAACAACAGCTGTCAGATCCGGCAGAACCGCTTTTATGCAGGCCTCCAGCCTTTTTGCGGTCACGTGACCGTCACCGGTGTCAGAAACAGTCTTCAAAAACAACATCTGATGGGGACCGAAGAAATGCAGCCCGGCCTGGTAAATGCCGGCGGCCTCCATATCATAAAGCAGAGGCAGGTCCTGATCCGGCCCGGTTTCAGTCTGCCCTCCTGCCCTGACGACCTGTCCCGCAGTCGCCAGGCTGCAGGGCGTCAGGCCAAGATCATATAAGGGATCCGGATAAAAGGTACGCCCCTCAGCCAGGGACTTAAGCCTGACGGCCTGAAAAAGCCTGCCCCCTGCCCCCGATTCAGAGGACAGGCAGGCGGCTGTCCCCACATTGACCAGGAAATCCTCCGGATCAGGTCTTCGCCTGCCGCACATAAAGCCCGCGGCTGCGGCGCCGGCGGCCGGTCCGGTACCGCTGATGATCAGAGAGATCTTCGGCGAATCGCTCTCAAAGACCTGAAAGGCCGTGACCAGCTGACGCTGCTTCAGATGAAAGGCAGCGATCAGGGGCTTTGCCTCCGCGAATAAAGCTGTGATGATATAAATCATGGAAAAACCTTTCTTTCACAGGTGTATTGCAAAAAGTACATTAAAATGCTATACTCTGAATTTATGAGCACATTTTTTTGCATGAGGAGTGAAAACATGAACTATGACAATTTAATGGACATCGTATCCAGGGTGGATGATGTCGTCTGGGGTCCCGCCATGCTGATCCTGCTGGTAGGCACCGGCATTTTTCTGACCATCCGCACCGGCTTCCTTTCCTGGCGTAATCTCGGCTACGCCCTGAAAAAGACCTTAAGCAAGGAGGCACGTACAAAACAGGGCGAAGGAGATGTCTCTCCCTTCTCAGCCCTGACCACTGCCCTGGCAGCCACCATCGGCACCGGCAATATCGTCGGTGTGGCCACAGCCATGGTCTCCGGCGGTCCCGGCGCCCTGGTCTGGATGTGGATCTCCGCCTGTTTCGGCCTGACCTCCAAATTCAGCGAATGTATGCTGGCCATCAAATACAGGGAACGCAACGCCAACGGAGAAATGTCCGGCGGCCCCATGTATACCATGAAAAAGGCCCTGCCCAAGGGCTTCGGCAGCGTTCTCGGCTGGCTCTTCGCCCTCCTGGCGGCCGTGGCCAGCTTCGGTATCGGCAACATGACCCAGGCCAACTCCATCTCTTCCGCGCTGAAGGAGACCGCCGGTCTCTCACCGGTCGTTGTGGGTATTATCCTGACGGTTCTGTCCCTGGCCATCATTGTGGGCGGTATCAAGTCCATCTCCAAGGTATCTTCCTTCGTCGTCCCGGCCATGGCCATCTTTTATGTGGTGGCAGGTCTGGTCGTTATCCTGGGCAATATCCAGAATGTGCCCTCAGGCGTTGTTATGATCTTTAAATACGCCTTTTCCTTCCAGGCAGTGACCGGCGGCGTTCTGGGCAGCATCGTGGCCTCCATGATGAATGCCATGCGTTTCGGTGTCGCCAGAGGCTGCTTTTCCAATGAAGCCGGTATGGGTTCCGCAGCCATCACAGCAGCCGCGGCAACGACGGATGACCCGGTCAGCCAGGCCTACATCAATATGACCGGCACCTTCTGGGATACCATCGTCGTCTGCACCATCACCGGTCTCTGCATCGCCAGCTCCGGTGTTCTGGGCTCCGTTGATCCGGCCACAGGCAGGCTCCTGACCGGTTCCGCCCTGACCATCGCGGCCTTCAAGACCATTTTAGGGTCCTTCGGCGGCTGGCTGGTTACCATCGGCATCGCCCTCTTCGCCTTCTCCACCATCCTCGGATGGGAATATCACGGCGAAAAGGCCTTTGAGTACCTGGCAGGCACTCATAAATTCAACATCATTTACAGGGTCGTCTACTCACTGGTTGTCTATATGGGTGCCACCATGGAGCTTTCCCTGGTATGGAACCTGTCAGATATAGCCAACGCCCTGATGGCCATCCCCAACCTGATCTGCATGCTGCTTTTGAGCGGTGAGATCGCCAGGGATATGAAGGCCTTCCAGCCCACCGTTTTAAGGGCCAAAGGAAAGATCGACTAAAGTCTTATGTAAAAGGCAGCCGCACGCGGCTGCCTCTTTTTTTATTTTACGATGCCGATCAGGTCATTAATATCAGCGACATGATGCCTGGTCATATATGCCTCAATACCGGTTACGACATTCATGGCCGTAAAGGGATCATTGAAGCTGGCTGTGCCGACGGAAACCGCTGTGGCGCCTGCCAGCAGGAACTCAATGGCATCCTCGGCGCAGGTGATGCCGCCCATACCGATGATGGGGATCCTGACCGCCTGAGCCGTCTGATAGACCATTCGGACTGCCACCGGACGGATCGCCGGGCCTGACAGACCGCCGGTTTTATTGGCGATCGCGAAGGTCTGCCGCTCGATATCGATCTTCATCCCTGTGATGGTATTGATCATGGACAGACAGTCCGCGCCGCCGGCCTCCGCCGCCCTGGCCATCTCCGTGATGTCCGTTACATTGGGACTCAGCTTCATGATGACCGGCTGCTTCGCCCTGGCCTTGACCGCCTTTGTGATATCCTCCACAGCTTTGGCGCTGGTGCCGAAGGCAATGCCGCCCTCCTTGACATTGGGGCAGGAAATATTGATCTCCAGCATGGAAACCACCGGCTCATCCGCCAGACGCTCCACCACTTCCAGATACTCTTCCGTAGAGTGGCCGCAGACATTGACAATGACCTTCGTATCATAATCCGCCAGGAAAGGCAGATCACGCTTTACAAAAACATCGATCCCGGGATTCTGCAGACCGATGGCGTTCAGCATACCGCTGGGCGTCTCCGCGATCCTGGGCGCCGGATTGCCCGGCCAGGGGACATTGGCCACACCCTTGGTGACCACTGCGCCAAGCCCGGACAGGTCGAAAAACTCACTGAACTCCGCGCCGGATCCGAAGGTGCCCGAAGCCACCATCACAGGATTCTTCAGCTCAACCCCGGCCAGATTTACTTTTGTGCTGATCACAGAATCACCTCCCGGGCATTAAAGACGGGACCATCCTTGCAGATCCTCTTATTATGGACATGGGAATGATCATCGACCTCTGTAGAATTACAGACACAGGCCAGACAGGCACCGATGCCGCAGGCCATCTTCTCCTCAAGGGAGATGTAAGCCTCGATCCCCTGTGCTTCGGCATAGGCCTTGACCGCCCTCAGCATAGGCGTGGGGCCGCAGCTATAGATCACCTGACCGGTCACCTTTGCCTCCCGGATGGCATCCAGAGCGTTGCCGTGAACGCCGCAGCTGCCGTCCTCCGTGGAGATGACAACCTTGCCGTAGGGCTCAAAATCCTTATTTAAGAAAAGCTTGTCCTTATAACCTAAAACAATGGTCTTCTCGCAGTCCAACCGCCTGGCCAGCTCCAGCATAGGCGGAATGCCGATGCCGCCGGCCACCAGAATAGCCGGAGCCTTCAAAAGCGGATAGCCATTGCCTAAAGGCCCTGTGATCCTGACCGGATCCCCGGCCTGATATCCGGAAAATTCCTCCGTGCCCTTGCCGACAACCCTGTAGACAATACGAAGGGAGCCCTTTTCCGGCGCCACCTCACAGATACTGATAGGCCTGGGCAGAAGTCTGCTGTGATCCGAGGAATAGAGGGCGATAAACTGACCGGCCTTTGCGTCCCCGGCCATGTCGCCCACATCCAGCCACATACTGTAAACATCCCCCAACAGCTGCTCCTGGGAGACAACCGTCGCAAGAACCATTTTCGTGCTCATATAAGTTCTCCTTATCTGTTCGCCAGAGCAGAGGCGATATCCTTCTGCATGGCAATGACTGCGGCTCTGGAAGCATCCGCAAAGTGCTCGGCACCGTAGGATGCGTACTGCTCCTGCTTATAAGCAGCAATAATACCCCTGGAAGAATTGACGATCGCACCAAGGCCGTTCTCATCAAAATTCGGCAGCAGATCCGCAGCTGTCGCGCCCTGGGCACCGTAACCCGGCACCAGGATATAAGCCTTAGGCATCAGCTTCCTGGCCACCTTGGCCTGTTCCGGATAGGTAGCGCCTACCACAGCGCCGATAAAGCTGTAGCCGCACTCACCGACATAATCCTCGCCCCAGGCATTGACCTTCTCGGCGACCCATTCAAACAGCGGCCTGCCGTCAATGATACGATCCTGGAATTCACCACTGGAAGGATTCGATGTCTTGACCAGAATAAAGGCCCCCTTCTTCACCGGCTTTGCGGTATTGATAAAGGGCATGACACTGTCAGAACCCATATACGGATTCAGAGTCACAAAATCCTCATTGAAGGCAAACAGTTCCTTGCTGCCCACCTTGACCGGGCCCAGATGCCCCCTGGCATAGGCTTCAGATGTAGAACCGATGTCGCCGCGCTTGATATCGCCGATAATGACCAGATCCTTTTCCCTGCAGTAATTGACGGTCTTGTCAAAAGCGACCAGACCCGGCAGACCAAACTGCTCATACATGGCGATCTGCGGCTTCACAGCGGGGATCAGATCATAGATCGCGTCGATAATGGCTTTATTAAACTGCCATACCGCTTCACCGGCGCCCTCTAAGGTTTCGCCGTATTCCACGAAGGCTTTCTGTTTGATATGTTCGGGTATAAAGGCCAGATTGGGATCCAGGCCCACAACAATCGGTGCATTCAGCTTCCTGATCTTTCCTACCAGCTTGTCGATCATTAGGTATTTCCTCCATTTGCAATAGTTCATTTATGTTACCTTATTCTACCATAGGATACAGGTGACTGCAAGAAAAGCAATTTATGTAATTTTTTTTGCAACTGGTGGTTGACAAACCTCCTGGGATATAGTATATTATTGAAGTGCCTTAAAAAAGCTCATGCGCGAGTGGCTCAGTTGGTGGAGCGCGACCTTGCCAAGGTCGAGGCCGCGGGTTCGAGTCCCGTCTCGCGCTCTCTAAAACTTCATATTGTTTATGCGCGAGTGGCTCAGTTGGTGGAGCGCGACCTTGCCAAGGTCGAGGCCGCGGGTTCGAGTCCCGTCTCGCGCTCTTTTAAAAGGTTCTGATTTATCAGGACCTTTTTTCATATCTTTTTATCGGGTGAGATCCTGAAAATGGCCCTGGTTTTTTTCAGGGCCTTTTCTCTCTTCTACTTATATTCCAGACACAGCATGGTCAGGTCGTCAAACTGCTCTGCCCCCTGAACGAAGGCATCCACATCAGTCTTGACCGCTTCCAGGACCTGCATGGGGGAACCTGCGGATATCCTGTTCAAAGCGGCAAGGGTCCGTTCCATACCAAACATTTCCTCTTCCGCATTCGACGCTTCAGGTACACCGTCCGTATAAAGGAAAAGGTGAGAACCCGGAAACATCTGAATCTCATATTCCTTGTACTTCATCCCGGCCATACCGCCAAGGACAAAACCGTGCTTATCCCTGACAATCTCATAAGGCCCGTCTCCTGTTTTCAGAATCGGATACTCATGACCGGCATTAGCTGCCGTCAGCCTGCCTGTGGAAATCTCCAGGATTCCAAGCCAGACAGTGACAAACATTTCCATGGTATTGTGCGAACAGATCGCCTCATTTGTTTCCCTGAGGATCTCCGCCGGGGAATAACCCACCTTGGCATAATTGGTCAGGATGATCTTGGAAGCCATCATGAAAAGGGCCGCCGGAATACCCTTGCCGGAAACATCCGCCATGACCACGCACAGATGATCATGATCGATCAGGAAATAGTCATAGAAATCGCCGCCAACCTTCCTGGCCGGCGTCATACTTGCAAAAATATCAAATTCGGACCTGTCCGGGAAAGGCGGATAGATCGTAGGCAGCATATCCTCCTGAATGCGGGTAGCCAGATTCAGTTCCATACTGATCCTCTCATTTTCAGCCGTCACCGTAGTCAGATCAGATACATACTGAGAGATCTGCGTCTCCATACGATCGATGGAACCCGCCAGCTGACCGATTTCATCCTTACTGGTGATGGATTCGGAAAGCTTCTCGGATAAAGTCACATTTTCAGCAGCGAAACGCCTGGCTTCATCCGTGATCTTCTTCACCGGATTCAGGAAAAATCTGGTCAGATAATAACCCTGCCCGATAACCACAAGGACAGCCAGAATGATCATTGCCAGAAGGACTTTTAAGAGATATGTGTTTCGGGCTTCAGACAGAATATCCAGCTGCCGCTGTACACACAGGATCGCCTTAGTGTTGCCGCCAGGATCCTTTAAGGGGATCATGGCCGTGATATGCTTATCCGTCTCAATATAGCCCTTGTCACGGACGACCAGTTCCCGGTCCGAAACACCGTCAAAAAGCCGTTTATACTTGACCTTGTATTCCTCATTGGTGGTCTGCCTGAGATAACCAAAAGGATAAAGGTCATAGTCCATCTCCTCATTGACCGTGGAAAAAACAAAGGTAATATGGGCATAATCCGTCAGATCCGGCACGATCACGTAAATAAAGGTCGAGCCGGTGGAATTGCACAGCCGGCTCATGGACTGCCAGACAGCCCTGTATTCCGCTGTCTCGCCGCCGCTGTTCATATAGGCATCAAGACGGCTGGGATTGACCAGATAAGCCGCGGAGTCCGCTGTATAAAAGGCATCCTCCGAATACTGATCCAGCAATGCGCTGGTATAACCCCGGTAACCGATCACGCCGACAATCACGGAAAACAGGAGCAGCAGGCTGACAATGCCTGTAATACTCTTGATAACAATACTCTCTCTTACTCTTCTCATAATGACCTTCGATCCATTCGCTTTGCGTTATTTTAAAAGTATTTTACCAAAGAAAAGCACATGAATCAATGTCGTGTTTATCAGAAATCTACCAGATATATACCAATGCTGATCTGAGTAAAAGAACCTTTTCTTTTGACAGCGGCGATCTTCCCCGCCAGCAGCTTGCCCGCATCCATCAGCCGTGCGAAGATGACATTGTCACTCTCCGGAATATAACCCATCTTGCGGCCCTCCTCATTCAGGACCAGGATGGCGTTGCTGTCAAATTTATTATCCTCACGGCGCAGGACCAGCCGGTCTCCTGCCTCGATCCCGTCAAGAACCGATTTGTCCTCCAGATGCGTCGTCCCTGCAATGAAAGTATCAAACAGATGGATCTCCCGTGTCAGGGGCTTGATGATATCGCTGAGATCCCGGTTCTCAACCAGAGAAACCAGGCCGTCCTCTCTGATGCTTAATTTATCGTCCATTTAAAACCTGCTCCGCTTCCTAAAATACGTTCAATTACCTCATCCAGTTCCCTGGCATAATCCAGATAATGCTGTTTCTGTGCTTTAAGTTCTTCCTTTTTAGCAGCCACGGCAGCCTCATCATTCAGAAGATTATCGTATGTATAAGGCTCCGTGGTCCGGATCATTTTGATATCCTCCTCCAGACGCCTGATCTTTGCGTCCAGGTCCGGAATTTCGATTTCCATATTGCCCATATGCAGCTTTTCCAGGGCATTTCCTACCAGGACCTCCAGTTCCTCAAGGTCCTTTAATTCATTGCTGTTGTAGGCCGCCTGAATGGCCTCCCAGAGTTCAGACAGCTCTTCAACCTGCTCTGTCATGGGATTGATGTCCGGATGCAGCTTCTTGGCCAGACGCCGGTAGATACGCTTGATCCGGGTCAGCTTCGCAGTACTGATCGTATCCATCTCATCCGAAGCCTTCTTTTCTCTTGCCAGATCCTCCAGCTGCTTCGCGTAAACGCTCATCTCCCGGCGGATCAGCGCTTCAATGGCATCCCGGTCGATCATCTCACCCCGGTTGACGGCCGCCTGATAACAGGTGATCTCCTTCTTTTTCCTGATACAGGCGATCTGAGCCTTGAAAAGGTCCATGATAAGGTCGCCGAACTCATGCACATACTTCGCTCTGAGAATGTAACACGCCTTACGCAGACGGTCACGTTCTATCAGAAGCTCCTCATAGCGGGAATAATCCGCGTTTCTGACTTTGATGATATCCATGCCTGTCACTCCAACTTAAAACCGTACAGATCGTCATAAAGGGCCGTCAGCTTTTCATCATCCAGGACGGCTTTGGCGAAGAAATCGTCCCGGTCCCTGAACCACTTGTCATTGAAACGGATGACACAGGCGCCATCCTCCATCTGCGACTGCACGACCTGCAGATCCCCCTCATAAAAGAAAGTCACCATCGCCGGCTTTTTCAGCACATAGTAGAGATCGAAAAGATCCATATCCTCCGGGTCAAACGCCCAGATGCTATAAAGGTCATCGATCAGCCATTTCATGATATTCAGATTGCCGAAGAAATCATTGTAACCGATCCGCTGGGCAAGGAAGTTTTTGGCCCTAAGATACAGGTCTGCAGCTTCCTCGATACGGCCCTCTTCCTTACGGATCCTGGCCAGCCTTGTAAAGATTTCCGGCAGAGGGTCGTTGGTATAACGGGCTTTCAGAATTTTAGGATACAGGGATTCAATGATCTCCTTGTATTTCTCATAATTCTTTTCCACATAGTAACCGTTCTTATACATATCCGCCACCTTGTAGGCAGATGTAATATTTCCCCGCTCCATGGATCTGGAATAATAATAAAAAGCCTTCTCATAATCACGTTCACCTGTCCGTCCGTAATACCAGATATAACCAAGGCATTCATCCGCAATATCCAGACCGAAGGGCTCCGCCATTTCATAGTATTTCAGGGCCAGGTCAA